>NZ_JAAAYH010000531.1:0-5234 GCF_018035285.1 Streptomyces sp. MK37H
CGCCCCCTGGGCCGGTGGTCCCCCGCGCCTGGTCACCGCCCGGGGCGGTGCCCGGCACGCCGCGCCGCGCGTGGACGAGTGGCTGGACGCGGACTTGGCCTTCCCCAGCGGTGCCACCGGATCCGCCCGCTGCCATATGGCACACGAGGAATGGCGGATGAGCCTCAGGGTCATCGGCTCGCGGGGTGAGGCGACGGCCATGAACTTCGTCCAGCCTCATCTGGACGACCGCGTCGTGGTGCGTACGCCCGCGGGTGAGCGGACCGAGGGGCTGGGCAAGCGCTCCTCGTACACCTACCAACTGGACGCGTACGCCGCCCACTTGCGGCACGGCACACCGCTTCCGCTGGACGCGGAGGACGCGCTGACCACCATGTCCCTGATCGACGCGTGCTACCGCGCCGCCGGGTTCCCGCCCCGGCCGCGCACCGCGCTTCCGGTCTCGGGCTGATCCGCGCGACAGCCCGCGCTACGGAGGCCACCGCCCGCCGACGGGCGGGGGCCTCCGGCCGGACTGGGCCCGCCGGGCCGGCTGCCGCCCCCGGCCAGGCTCAGCTCGCCCCGTCGGCTGCCGCCCCCGGCCCGGCCGCCCCGGGCGCGCCCGTGCGCAGCCCGTCCATGACGAGGTCCAGAAGCCGTCGGGCGCGTGCCTGCCCGTTCTCGTCGGGGCCGATCTGCCACAGGCCGGCGATGGCGAGCAGGAAGTCGTCGGTGGTGACGCCCGGGCGGATGGTGCCGACCTCCTCGTTGGCCCGCAGCAGGAGCGCCACGGCCTCGGTCATCTGGCCGTGCCCCGGTTTCTCCTGGCCGCAGGACGCACTGATGGCCTTGTGCAGCGCGTCGGCGAGACCGGCCTTGGCCATGGCGAACCGGGCGAGGTGTCCCATCCACTCCCGCAGCGCCTGATCCGGCGCACGCGTACGCAGCAGTTCGGCCGCGGTGTCGGCCACCTGCCGCATCTCATGGCGGTAGATCTCCAGAACGAGGGCCTCGCGGCTGGGGAAGTTGCGGTACAGCGTGCCCTGCCCGACGCCCGCCTTCTTCGCGATGGCGCTCAGCGGGACGTCCGCCGAGCGCGTCAGCTCCGCCAGCGCCACTTCCAGGATGCGCTCGCGGTTCGCAGCCGCGTCCGAGCGCAGACGCGCGTCCCTCTCTGCCCGCACTCGCCCTCCTCCGGACCCCGTCATAGCTCCGACCTTGCTCACCGGACAGCTGTCCGCTAAGTTTCATGCACAGCGGACACTTGTCCGCTTAGGTCCACCTTACCGGCTGAAACGGCCAGTGTGGATGGCCGAAACCGAGCGCCGACCGGCATTGTCCCGCATCTCATGTCCCGGGACTCCCTCCCTAGGCCCCGGGCCCCCTTCCATCGGACGACTTCAACGCGCACCACACCCGCGAAAGAAGGCTGATCATGGCCCCATCGACGTCCAGCGTCATCACGCTGACCATCAACGGCGAGAAACACACGCTGCCCGTCGACCACCGCACCACCCTGCTCGACGCCCTGCGGGAGCAGCTCGACCTCACCGGCACCAAGAAGGGCTGCGACCAGGGCCAGTGCGGTGCCTGCACGGTGCTGATCGACGGCCGCCGGGCCGTCTCCTGTCTCCAGCTCGCGGTGGCGGCCGAGGGCCGTGAGGTCACCACGATCGAGGGCGTGGCCGAGGGCGACGAGCTGCACCCGGTGCAGCAGGCGTTCCTCGACCTCGACGGCTACCAGTGCGGTTACTGCACCCCGGGGCAGATCTGTTCCGCCCTCGCCGTGCTCGAGGAGCACGCGGCGGGCTGGCCGAGCGCCGCCACCGCCGACGTCCGCCCCGAAGCGGGCCCTCCGCCCCTCAGCCCGGACGAGATCCGGGAGCGGATGAGCGGCAACCTGTGCCGCTGCGGCGCCTATGTGTCGATCGTCCAGGCGGTCGCGCGGGCGGCCGAGGCGCGCACGGCCGGGACCGAGGAGGCCCTCGCATGAAGGAGTTCGGCTACCAGCGGGTCCTCGAGGTCTCCGAGGCGGTCTCCGTGCTCGGCGCCGACCCCGACGCGCGTTTCCTCGGCGGCGGCACCAATCTGGTCGATCTGATGAAGACCGGCGTCGAGCGGCCGGGACGCCTGGTCGACGTACGCGAACTGCCCCTGGACCACGTCGAGGTGACGCCGGACGGGGCCTTGCGCATCGGGGCCACCGTCACCAACAGCGATCTCGCCGCCCACCCCGAGGTACGGCGTCGCTACCCGGCCCTCGCCGAGGCCGTCCTGGCCGGTGCGTCCGGGCAGCTGCGCAACATGGCCACGGTCGGCGGGAACCTTCTCCAGCGCACCCGCTGCGGCTACTTCGCCGACGTGGCGAGGCCCTGCAACAAGCGCCTCCCCGGCAGCGGCTGCCCGGCCATCGAGGGTGAGCACCACAACCACGCGATCCTCGGCGCATCCGAGCACTGCGTGGCCACCCACCCCTCGGACATGGGGGTCGCGCTCGCCGCCTTCGACGCCGTCGTACGGTACGAAACCGCCGACGGGCCGGGCGAGTTGCCGCTCGCGGACTTCTATCTGCCCGTGGGCGACACCCCGCACCTGGAGACCGCGCTGCCGTCCGGCGCGCTGATCACCGGTATCACCCTGCCCCCGGCCCCGGTGGCCGCCCACTCCCGCTACCGCAAGGTCCGCGAGCGCGCGTCCTACGCCTTCGCGATCGGCTCGATCGCCGCCGCCCTCGACGTCCGGGACGGGGTCGTCCAGGAGGTCCGTCTCGCCCTCGGGGCGGTCGCCTCCCGGCCGTGGCGGGCGCTGGCGGCCGAGCGGGCGCTGACCGGGGGCCCGGCGACCGCCGAGGCGTTCGCCGCCGCCGCGGACGCGGAACTGGCCGCCGCCGAGGCACTGCCCCACAACGGATACAAGGTGCCGCTGATGCGCAACCTCGTCGTGGCCCTGCTGACCGAACTCACCGAGGAGGCCGCCCGATGACCACGACGACCGGAACCACCACGACGACGGGCGCCTTCGGCACCGCGCGCACCCGCGTGGAGGGCCGGGAGAAGGTCACCGGAGCGGCCCGCTACGCGGGCGACATCCCCCTGCCCGACCTCGCCCACGGCTGGATGGTGCTGTCCACCGTGGCCCGCGGCCGCGTCAGCGCGGTCGAATCCGAGCCGGTCCTCGCCATGCCCGGTGTCCTCGCGGTCATCCACCACGAGAACGCCCCGCGGGTCAACCTGGACTACATGGGCATGATCGGGAAGCCCGACCCGATCATCGGGGTCTTCCAGAACGACCGTGTCCCCTTCATGGGCTGGCCGGTGGCGCTGGTCCTCGCCGAGCGGCCCGAGCAGGCCAGGGAGGCCGCGGAAGCGCTGGTGGTCCGGTACGACCAGGAGCCGCACGACATCGGCTTCACCTCCGGACACCCGGATATGTACACCCCTCCGGATTCGCCCTTCGGGCCGGCGGTGGCGACGAAGGGCGACGTCGAGGCCGAACTCGCCGCGTCCGCCTTCGTCGTGGACTCCGAGTACACCACCCCGGAAGAGCACCACAACCCCATGGAGCCGCACGCGGCGACGGCCCACTGGGACGGCGGCCGGCTCGAGGTCTTCGACTCCAACCAGGGCAGCACGATGGTGGCCGCCGAGCTCGCGCAGATCTTCTCGCTCGACGCGGAGTCGGTACGGGTGCGGTCCGAGCACGTCGGCGGCGGCTTCGGCTCCAAGACCACCCGCCCGCACCAGGTGGCCGCCGCCATGGCCGCCACCGTCCTCCATCGCCCGGTGCGCGTCGTCATGACCCGCCGCCAGATGTTCTCGACGATCGGCTACCGCAGCCCCACCGCGCAGCGGGTCAGGCTCGGCGCCGACGAGTCGGGGCGGCTGCGGGTGCTCGACCACCGGTCCGAGTGCGTCACGTCGACCGTCCACGAGTTCATCGAGCGGAGCGCCACGGTGGGCCGCGTGATGTACGACGCCGACGCGCACTACACCAGCGACCGGGTCGTACGGCTCGATGTGCCGACCCCGACCTTCATGCGGGCGCCCGGCGAGGCGCCGGGCTCGTTCGCGCTGGAGTGCGCGCTGGACGAGCTCGCCGAGAAGACCGGCATCGACCCGATCGAGCTGCGCGTCCGCAACGAGCCCGACCGGGGCCCGGTCTCGGGCCTGCCGTTCAGCAGCCGCAATCTGGTCGCCTGCTACGAGGAAGGCTCCCGCAGGTTCGGCTGGGCCGACCGGGACCCCCGTCCGGGGGTGCGCCGCGAGGGGCGGTGGCTGCTCGGGACCGGTATGGCGGCGGCCAGCTTCCACTCCGGGGCCGGACCGTCCACGGCGGCCGTGACGGCGGAGGCGGACGGCACCTTCACCGTACGCATCAACGCGGCGGACATCGGCACCGGTGCCCGGACCGCCATCAACCTGATCGCCGCGGACGCGCTGGCGGTGGATCCGGAGCGGGTCCGGGTGGTCATGGCGGACAGCGACCTCGGCCCGGCGATGCTAGCCGGTGGCTCGATGGGCACGCGCTCCTGGGCGTGGGCGGTGGCGATCGCCGTGAGCGAACTGCGCGAGCGGCTGGCCCTGGGCGGCGACATCCCGCCCGAGGGGATCACCGCGCGCTCCGACACCACCGAAGCCATCGGCGCCCTGGCTGGTAAGGAACGGCACTCCTTCGGCGCTCAATTCGCCGAGGTGGCCGTGGATGTCACCAGCGGAGAGGTCCGGGTGCGGCGGATGCTCGGCATCTTCGCGGCGGGCCGGATCGTCAACCCGCTGACCGCGCGCAACCAGCTCGTCGGCGGAATGATCTGGGGCATTTCCATGGCCCTGCACGAGGAGGCGGTCAGGGACCGGGCCTCGGGCGGCCTCGTCGCTCCGGACCTCGCGGGCTATCACTTCGCCGCGAACGCCGATGTGCCGATCGTCGAGGCGGACTGGGTGGACGACCCGGACCCGGACGACCCGGTCGGCATCAAGGGCGTCGGTGAGGTCGGCATCGTGGGGGCCGCGGCGGCGATCTCCAACGCGGTGTGGCACGCCACCGGCGTCCGCCACCGCAACCTGCCGATCCGCCCGGACCGGGTCCTGTCGGCGGGGACGAACGTGCCGGAGCCCGGCCACGCGGGCTGACCCTTTCACCGTCGAGTGCTCGGCGCCGGCCAGGTTTCCCACCTGGCCGGCGCCGAACTCGTAGCGGCGCGGTCCTGTCGCGCGGAGCTGTACGGGCGCTGTCCGGCCGCGCCGAACTCGTGGACG
>NZ_JAAAYH010000532.1:0-5230 GCF_018035285.1 Streptomyces sp. MK37H
ACTCCGTCCGGAGCGGGCCACGAGGAAAGCCGGGCCGGAGGCCACCGGGAAAGCCGGGCCGTAAGCCGACGGGAAAGCCGGGCCGGAAGTGGAACCTCTCCCCGCCCAGGCGACTCATCCACGGTGGAGGCGCCGTACCGGGAGCGGTCCTCCACCACGACCGCCCCGCCCCCTTCCGCGCCCCTCGCGGGCCGGACCTCAAACCCCCCACAGGGGTCGGGGCGGTCCGGGGGCCCGGGGCCGACGGAGGGCAGGCCCCGGACGCGGCCGGCGCGGGCCGAAGCGCCCCCGAGCGGAGCCGGGACCCGGGGAAAAGTACTCTCGGGAGGCATGACGCACAGCATGAGCGACCACACCGCCGGGCAGCCGGCGACGCCGGGAGACCCCGAGGGGATCGACCCGTCCGTCCTCGACCAGCTGACCCGGTTGCGCGACAGCATCGACAACATCGACGCGGCCGTGGTCCATATGCTCGCCGAGCGCTTCAAATGCACCCAGCAGGTCGGCCACCTCAAGGCCGCCCACCGGCTCCCCCCGGCCGACCCGGCCCGTGAGGCGCGCCAGATCACCCGGCTGCGGCAGCTCGCCGAGAGCGCCAAGCTCGACCCCGGCTTCGCCGAGAAGCTGCTCAACTTCATCATCGCCGAGGTCATCCGGCACCACGAGACCATCGCGCGCTCCGACAACGGCCCCGAGGGCCCGGAGGGCGCACTCCGGTAGTGCGCCCGGGCGGCCGTCCGCCCCGGGCAACCACTTCCCACCCGTGTGCGGCCCGCCGCACGTAGGGCAGCATGTCCCCATGTCCGTACTGACGCGCGAGGAAGCGCAGAACCGAGCCCGCCTCATCGAGGTCCACCGCTACACCATCGACCTCGACCTCACCCGCGGGGAGGAGCTCTTCGGCTCCACCACGACCATCCGCTTCAGCGCGCGCCAGGCGGGCGCGGACACCTTCGCCGAGCTCCGGCCGGCCGCCCTCCACCGCGCCGTGCTCGACGGCCGGGAGCTGGACCTCACCGGCGAGACCGCCGAGGCGCTCGCGGGCGGCCGGCTCCCGCTCACCGGGCTCGGTGAGGGCGAGCACGAGCTGCGCGTCGAGACCGACATGCGCTACTCCCACACCGGCGAGGGCATGCATCGCTTCACCGACCCCGCCGACGGCGAGACGTACCTCTACACGATGTGCTGCATGTCGGACGCGAACGAAGTCTTCGCCGCGTTCGACCAGCCCGACCTCAAGGCCGTCTTCGACGTCCGCGTCACCGCCCCGCCCGAGTGGACCGTCCTCGGCAACGGCATCGCCACCCGCGTCGGCGCCCCCGAGGAGGGCCGCTGGCAGCTCGCGCCCACCCCGCCCATCAGCACCTATCTGATGGCCCTGGCCGCCGGCCCGTACCACTCGGTGCGCACCGAGCACGCCGGACTCCCCTTCGGGCTGCACGTCCGCCGCTCCCTCGCCCTCTACCTCGAGGCCGACGCCGACGAGCTCTTCGACATCACCCGGCGCTGCTTCGACCGCTACCACGAGATCTTCGAGGAGCCGTACCCCTTCGACTCCTACGACCAGGCGTTCGTCCCCGAGTTCAACTCCGGTGCCATGGAGAACCCGGGCCTGGTCACCTTCCGCGACGAATTCGTCTTCCGCTCCGCCGTCACCGACGCCGAGCGCCAGACCCGTGCCATGGTCATCGCCCATGAGATGGCCCATATGTGGTTCGGCGACCTCGTCACCATGAAGTGGTGGGACGACATCTGGCTGAACGAGTCCTTCGCCGAGTACATGGGCTACCAGATCCTCACCGAGACCACCCGCTACACCGATACCTGGGCCGACTTCGGCGTCCGCCGCAAGAACTGGGGCTACGACGCCGACCAGCGCCCCTCCACCCACCCGGTCGCCCCCGCGCCCGAGCTGGTCCCCGACACCTCCGCCGCGCGCCTCAACTTCGACGGAATCTCCTACGCCAAGGGCGCCTCCGCGCTGCGCCAGCTCGTCACCTGGCTCGGCGAGAAGACCTTCCTCGACGGCATCAACGACCACTTCACCCGGCACCGCTTCGGCAACGCCACCCTCGCCGACTTCATCGACTCCCTCGCCCGCTCCTCCGGCCGCGACGTCCACGCCTGGGCCGACCGCTGGCTGCGCACCACCGGCGTCGACACCCTCGCCCCCGTCGTCACCGCCAACGGCGACCGGTGGAGCGCCGAGATCCGCCACCAGGGCGGCGGCCCGGACGGGGACGCCCTCGCCAGGCGCCCGCACCGCATCGCCATCGGCCTGTACGACCACGCGCCCGCCGCCCCGCACCAGCTGGTCCTGCGCGAGCGCGTCGAGGCCGAGCTCGACGGCGCCGAGCCCGGCCTCAGCCTCTCCTTCACCGGGCCCCGCCCCGATCTGCTGCTGCTGAACGACGGCGACCTCACCTACACCAAGATCCGGCTCGACCCCGCCTCCTGGAAGGCCGTCCACCGCTCGCTGTCCGGCCTCCCCGACGCCGTCAGCCGCGCCGTGGTCTGGAACGCCGCCCGCGACATGGTGCGCGACGGCGACCTCCCGGCCACCGACTACCTCGAGGCCGCCCGCGCCCATCTGCCGCACGAGACCGACATAGCGATCGTCCAGGGCGTCCTCGCCTTCGCCCGCACCCAGATCGCCGACCGCTACCTCCCCGCGGACCGGCGCCCCGCCGCCCTGGCCACCATCAGGGCGACCTGCCGCGATCTGCTGCGCCGCACCGAGGACGGCTCCGGGGACGGGCTGCGGCTCGCCGCCGTCCGTACGTTCATCGGCAGCGCCACCGCCCCCGCCGAGCTCAGCGACTGGCTCGACGGCGACACCGTCCCCGGCGGCCCCGCCCTCGACCCCGAGCTGCGCTGGCAGATCCTCGGCCGCCTCGCCGTCCTCGGTGCCGTCGGCCCCGCCGACATCGACGCCGAACGCGCCCGCGACTCCAGCGCCACCGGCCAGGAGGGCGCCGCCCGCTGCCGGGCCGCCCTGCCGGACGCCGCCGCGAAGGAGGCCGCCTGGCAGACCCTCTTCGGGGACGGGGAGAACGACCAGAGCACCGACGGCCGGGGGGACGAGCTCTCCAACTACCTGGTCACCGCGACCGTCGCGGGTTTCTGGCAGCCCGAGCACCACGACGTCCTCGCCGACTACGTGCCGCGCTACTTCCCGGCCGCCGTCGCGCTAGGCGCCCGTCGCGGCCCCGCCATCGCCGACACCGTCGCCCGCTTCGGCTTCCCGAGCACCGTGGACGCCGAAACCCTGCGCCTGGGCGAGGACTGCCTCGCGTCCCCCGACGCCGTACCCGCCCTCCGCCGCCGCCTCGCCGACCAGATCGACGACCTGCGACGCGCCCTGCGCGTACGGGAGAAGCAGGGCGAGTAATCCCGCGCCGACGGGGACGGCGAGGGCGCTCGGGCGCCCCGCCGCCCCTGCCGCGCGGTTATGGCGTGGGGCCCGTCAGCTCGGGGTGTCGGCGAGCTGGGTGATGAGGAGGTCGAGGCGCTCCTCCTGAGTGTCCGGGGGGCGACGCGCTGATCGTGCTGCGCAGCAACGGGCCAAAGGTGGCCGTCTACGGCATTCACGGTGCCACCGCGGTGGTGATGCCGGCGATCAGCGTGCCCCTCCTCATCGCATAACCGCTCGTCACGCCGGCCCGGCCGGGCCTGTAGGCGGCGACGGCCGCGTTGGCTGCCGAGGGCGGCGCGGGAACGGAGTGCCGAGGCTCAGGACAGCACGCGGTAGGTCATATGCGAGACCAGACTCGCCGACCGCGACGTCACCTGCTCCAGTCTCAGCGGCGGGACGCCCTCGAACAGCCGTGTGCCGGCGCCGAGCGTGAGCGGCACGATGTGCAGCCGCAGCTCGTCGATCAGGCCGGCGGCGAGGTACTGGTTGATGGTGGTCGCGCCGCCATGGATCGCGACCTCGCCGTCGCCGGCCGCCGCGCGTGCCTGTGCCGGCGCCGACGCGATTCCGCCGGTGACGAAGTAGTACGTGGTGCCGCCGTCCATCGGCCGCGGCTCGCGCGCGTGGTGGGTGAGCACGAACACCGGTGCGTGGAACGGAGGATTGCCGCCCCACCAGCCGTTCCACTGCCGATCCCACGCGCCGCGCACCGGGCCGAACATATCGCGCCCCATGATGAACGCCGCGGCGGCGGTCATCTGGTCCACCTCGGCCCGGTTCTCGTCGGGAGTGTCGAACATCCAGGCGTGCAGCTGGTCGCCCGAGCCGTCGCCGCCGTCGTCGCCGAACGGGCGTTCCTCGGTCTGGTCGAGCCCGGCCGAGTACCCGTCGGCCGAGATCGTGATGTCGCAGATCACCCTGCCCGTTCGTCTGATCATCGCCCTCTCCTCCTCGTGGCGACCTCCGTCGCCTTCGCGGTGAGCCTGCCGTCGAGAGTCAGCGTGAAACAGACACAGCATGACGCGATGCCGTCTCATCCCGGTCCGGGCACGGGGCAGACTGGCGGGCATGGATCGAGGAACGCGCCGGTGGACACTGACGGTCGACGGGGAGGGGTTCGACGTCGCTGAGCGTCCCGGCGAGCCCGGGACGTACGACTTCACCTGGCTGACCGGGCCGAACCCGGGATACGGCTTCACCACCCATGTGCGCGGAGCCGACTCCTTGAGCGAGCGGGAACTGGAGGAGTCCGCACGGGACTTCCTCAGCCAGGTGGACCCCGGGACGGGGCACATCGAGTAACCGATCAGGCCGGACGAGGCGGCAAGCCCGGGGCGGCCCGGCCGCGCCGATCAATCCGCGGGGCCGGGCCGTACCACGTACGGGTGCACTTGACCCCGCCCCCGGATCGGACCGCTGGTGCGCGAAGTAATTTAGGCAGCCCTGACCGCCGCCCAGACACCCCCTAGGGGCACACCCATGCCCGTGCCCGCATCCGGAACCGCCCGCCTCCTCGCCGGGGGCCAGAGCGGACCGGGCGTGCTCCGCCCGATGGTGGACACCGTCCTCGACGCCCTCGCCCACGGCGCCGCCGACCGCGGTGGGCCCCTCCCGGCCGGGGGACCGGCCGCGGTGGCCCGGCGGATACGCGATGCGGCCCGGCCGCTCATCCCCGACGAGGGGGAGGGGCCCCACCACGCGCTGCGCAGCCTCGTCCGGGCCCTCGCCCATGGCGCCGCCGAACCCGCGGACCCCCGCTGCACCGCCCATCTGCACTGTCCGCCGCTGGCCGTCGCCACCGCCGCCGACCTCGCG
>NZ_JAAAYH010000533.1:0-5205 GCF_018035285.1 Streptomyces sp. MK37H
GTGACGTATACGGCGAGGTCGAGTTCACCACGCGCGACGGCGTCCGTCAGCCGCGCCGAGCGGTCGATGCGCACCCGGACCTCGGCGCCGGGCCGGGTGTCGCGTACGGCCGCGGTCAGGACGGGAAGGATCTGGTCGGCGCCGTGTTCGGTGGCGCCGATGATGACGGGTGCCGCGTCGGCCGGGTACTCGCCCAGGAGCCGGCGAAGGGCCGCGTCGTGTGCGCCGACGATCTGCTGGGCCTCCTCAAGCAGTCGGGTGCCGTGGGGGGTGAACCGGGTCTTCCTGCCGTCACGTTCGACGATGGGGCGGCCGAGGGACTTCTCCAGCCGCCGGATGTGCTGACTGACGGTGGACTGGCTGAGGGCGAGTGCGCCGGCGGCGCGGTGGAAGCCTCCGTAGTCGGCGACGGCAATGAGACTGCGCAACGCCACGATGTCCAATACCGGTCGCATGTGCGCAGGCTAGCAACCGATCGATCGGAAATCACGATCGATTTTGATGGCAAATCATCGTTGGACGGCCGACTCCGGCCTCGTGCATCCTGAGGTCATGCCGCGTACAGCGTTCGTGACGGCCCGCGGGCCGCGCACCCACCGCACCGGATCCGGGCCGTCGGCCGCCGGACCGGCGGTGTGCCGCGCCACGGGCGCCCGGCTGACACGGCGGCGCGTGGTCGACTTCGGCCGCACCGGCGCCATGCGCTGTCGCTGACATACGGCTTCCCGGCGGGCTCGCCGTCGCCGCTCGCTCGCCGCCGCCCGTTCGCCCCTCCGCGCTTCCCCGTCGGCAGGCGCTTCCCGCCTGCGTCTCTTCCTTTCCCTTCCGCACTTCCGCACGGCCGCTCCATCTCGCTCGTGCGGTCGGGCGCGCCGCTGTCGATGAATCGAGTTCTCATGACCTCTGCTCAGCCTGTCCACTCCTGGGACGAACCGGCGGGAATCGCCCCGCGCGGCACCCTCGTGCTTCTGCCCGGACGGGGTGAACACGGCGGTGTGTACGAGCGGTTCGGCCGCCGGATCTCCGCCGACGGCTATCGCGTCCGCGCCCTGGGAGACGCCTCCTCCGGCCCGGAGGCCATCGCCGAGGCGGCCACCAAGCTGTTGCGCGACGAAACGCTCCCGGGCCCCCGCGTACTGGTCGGTTCCGACACCGGGGCCTCCCACGCGGCGCGGCTCGCCGCCCTCGACGCCTCCGGGCTGGACGGGCTCATCCTCGCCGGGCTGCCGACCGGGCCGCACCCCGCCGAAACGGCCGCTCGGGACTGGGAGCAGGAGTTGGAGCTGCGCACCGCCTGCCCCACGCATCGGGGCAGGCTGACCGCCGACTCCGCGTTCCGGCGTGGTGCCCTGGCGGGCCCGCCGACGCCGGGGCCGCCCACGCTGGAGGGGATCTCCGTTCCCGTGCTCGGGCTGCACGGTGCCGAGGACACCGTCAGCCCGCTCGGTGAGGTCCGTCGCGTGTTCCGCGAGCTGCCCCGAGCGGAGCTGGTGAGTCTGGCCGGTACCCGGCACGACGTCCTCAACGACGTGACGCACCGCACCGCCGCCGCCACGGTGGTCCTCTTCCTGGAGCGGCTGCGGCTGGACCCCTGCCTGACGCCCATCGCCGTACCGGAGGCCCTCGCGTGACCGCCCCCGTCCTCACCACTCCGGCCGAGCTGTACTCCCGGCTGTTCCACGGTGGTCCGGCGCCCGTTGTCCTGGACGTACGGTGGCGGCTCGGCGATCCGCACGGTCATGAGCACTACCGCACCGGGCACATCCCGGGCGCGCGCTACGTCGACCTCGACACCGAACTGGCCGCTCCGCCCACTCCGGCCGGCGGCCGCCATCCGCTGCCGGACCTCGCCACGTTGCAGCGGTCCGCGCGCCGCTGGGGACTCACCGCCGACCGGCCGGTGGTGGTGTACGACGACAACGGCAACACCGCCGCCGCTCGCGCCTGGTGGCTGCTGCGATGGGCCGGGGTCGAACGGGTCTCGCTGCTGGACGGGGCGCTGGCCGCGTGGCGCGCGGCCGGCCTGCCGGTCGAAACGGGCGAGCCCGCCCCACCTGTCGAGGGGAATGTCGTCCTCGCCCCGGGGCAGCTGCCGGTGCTGGACGCCGACGCGGCGGCCGAGGTGGCCCGTACGGGCGTCCTGCTGGACGCGCGGGCGGCCGAGCGGTACCGGGGCGAGACCGAACCGGTCGATCCGCGCGCCGGGCACATCCCCGGCGCCCGGTCCGCCCCGACGGGCGACAACCTGGCACCGGACGGCACGTTCCACAGCGTGGAGGAGCTCGCGCGGCGTTTCACCGCGCTGGGCGCCGACAGCACGACAGAGGTCGGTGTCTACTGCGGCTCCGGCGTCACGGCCGCCCATACGGTCGCGGCCCTGGCCCGCGTCGGTATCACGGCCGCGCTCTACCCCGGCTCCTGGTCCGCCTGGTCCGCCGACACCGCCCGCCCCGCGGCCGTGGGTGCGGCGCCGGGCTGATCCACCGCCCGCACACCTCCTGTGAACACTTCCCGACCGAGAGGCCGCACCATGCCCTCCCCGCACTCCTCCGTGTCCGGGGCCTCACCGCCCCCGCGCACGTCCGCACCACCACCCCCCGGTGCGGCGAAGGACCCGACGCCGCCCGTCAAACCCGCCGCGGCGCGGACATCCCGCCCCACCGCCGCGCGCACCCGGCCCCGCCTCCGGGTCCCGCGCGGGGTGCGCCGGGCCTCCGGGCCGGTCGGTCTGCTGCTGCTCTGGTTCCTGGCCGCCGCCACGGGTGTGCTCCCCGAGTCCGTGCTGGCCTCCCCCGTCGACGTCGTGCGGCGCGGTGCGGACCTCATCGGCACCGGTGAGCTGCCGCAGGCCATCGCCGCCTCCGGCCGGCGCGCGGCCCTCGGCTTCCTCATCGGCGCGGCCGTGGCGCTCACCCTGTCGCTCACCGCCGGTCTCTTCCGGCTGGGCGAGGACGTCATCGACGCGTCCATGGGCATGTTCCGGGCCATTCCCTGGGTGGGCCTGATCCCGTTGTTCATCGTCTGGTTCGGCATCGACGAGACACCGAAGATCGCGCTGGTGGCGCTCGGTGTCACCTACCCGCTGTACTTCAACATCTACGGCGGCATCCGGTCCGCCGACGCCCAGCTGATCGAGGCCGGGCGGATGGTGGGCCTTGGCCGCATCGGGCTGATCCGGTACGTGATCCTGCCGTCCGCGCTGCCCGGGGCGCTGGTGGGGCTGCGGTACGCGCTGTCCACCGCGTGGCTGGCCCTGGTCTTCGCCGAGCAGGTCAACGCGGACGCCGGTATCGGCTATCTGATGAGCAACGCCCAGCAGTACTTCCAGACCGACGTCATCGTCCTGTGCCTGGCCGTGTACGCGGTGCTGGGGCTGCTGTGCGACTTCGCGGTGCGGCTGCTGTCCCGGCGGCTGCTGGACTGGCGGGCCTCGTTCGACGGGGAGGGGGCATGACACCGGTGAACGGCACGAACAGTGTGGAGGTCCGCGGGCTGACGCGCGCCTTCGGCGACAAGACGGTGCTCGACGGACTCGATATCACCATCCGCGAGGGCGAATTCGTGGCCCTGCTCGGCCAGAGCGGCTGCGGAAAGTCGACGCTGCTGAGGATCCTCGCCGGGCTGGACAGCGAGACCGAGGGCGAGGTGGAGGTACCGGAGCGGCGCTCGGTGGCCTTCCAGTCGCCACGGCTGATGCCGTGGCTGCGGGTGTGGCACAACGTCGTACTCGGTCTGCCGGCCGGAGACCGCGCGCTCGCCGGGCGCTATCTGGCCGAGGTCGGCATCGAGGAGTACGCGGGTGCCTGGCCCCGCACGCTCTCCGGCGGTCAGGCCCAACGCGTCTCGCTGGCCCGCGCGCTGGTGCGCGAGCCCGAACTGCTGCTGCTGGACGAGCCGTTCGGCGCGCTCGACGCGCTCACCCGCGGCAAGGCGCAGCGGCTGGTGGCCGACCTGTGGCAGCGGCACGGCTGCTCGATCCTGCTGGTCACGCACGACGTCGAGGAAGCGCTGCTGCTGGCCGACCGGGTGTTGGTGATGGACGGCGGGCGGATCGCCTACGAGGCGGAGGTGGACCTCGCACGCCCGCGTGACCTCGGCTCCCCCGACTTCGTGGCGCTGCGTGGCGAACTCCTGCGACGACTGGGCGTCGACGACGCCTCGGCGCATTCGCACCATCGAGAAGAGGTGACCGCATGAACCACATGCACCGCATGAACCGCTCGCACACCGGAGATCGCAGGGCCACGGCCGCGGCGCGCGCGCTCGGCGCCGCGCTGGCACTGACCGCCCTCCTCGCCACCAGTGCCTGCGCGGGCGACAGCGAGGCGGCGTCCGAGACCGATCCGTCGAAGGTGACGCTGACCCTCGGTGACCAGGCCAAGAACCTGAAGACGCTCTTCGATGCCTCCGGAGCCCTGGAGGGAACGCCGTACAAGGTGAAGTGGGCCGAGTTCGAGGGTGCCGCACCGCTGTTCCAGGCCGTGCAGGCCGGGGCCGCCGACACCTCGTACGCCGCCGATCTGCCCACGCTTCAGGCACTCTCCGGCGGAGTGCGGGTGAAGGCCGTCGGAGCGCTGCACAACGACGGCACACACACCGGGATCGTGGTCCGGAAGAACTCACCGGTGCACAGCGTCAAGGACCTCAAGGGGAAGAAGGTCGTGGTCTCCTCGGCCAAGGGCTCCATCGCCGAGTATCTGCTGGCGCACGCCCTGGAGCAGGCGGGGCTGAGCTACTCCGACGTCCATGTGCAGTATCTGCTGCCCACCGACGCCCAGGCCGCCTTCACCTCCGGCAAGGTCGAGGTCTGGGCCACGTTCGGCGTGTACAAGACCGTGGCCGAGCAGCACGGCGGCCGTCTCCTGGTCAACGGGGCGAACGGGCGAGTGAGCGGCTACGGCTTCATCGGAGCCTCCGAGAAGGCCCTTCAGGTCCCGGCGAAGAAGAAAGCCATCACCGACTATCTGCGCCGCCTCGACAAGGCGCTGGCCTGGTCCCGCCGGCACCCCGCGGAGTACGCCAAGGCCATCCAGCGCACCAACGGAGCCTCTGCCACGGTCGCCAGGGCCCTGGTCGACCAGGCCAACAGCGAGCTGCTGCCGGTGAACGAGCCGGTGATCCGCTCCGTGCAGAAGGTCGGCGACACCATGCACGACATCGGTGTCCTCACCCCCAAGCCGATCCTCGCCGACCACGCCGACACCA
>NZ_JAAAYH010000534.1:0-5199 GCF_018035285.1 Streptomyces sp. MK37H
CGCCTAGGGCGTGTTCGAAGGTCCCGCCTGCCCCGCGACGCCTGGCACGCACGCTCGCCGCGTTGTCGGGATCGTCCGAGTAGGCCCGCCCCCAGACTCCGTCCGGGAGGCACCCCCGCGAGGACGACCCTCCGCCTTGCGATCGCACGCATCAGACGCCGCGGGGCCCGCCCTCCGGGCGGACGGCGCTGCTTTCGAAACACGCCCTGGCCCATACGGCGGTCGACGCGCGGCCGGTCCGCCTCCTCAGGGAGGCGGACCGGCCCGTAGGAAACCCCGCACGTCCTTACGGCTGTCCGCGCGCGGCGGTAAGGGCTACGCGGGGACGGCCGCAGCGTCCATACGGATCCGGCGATGTCCTTACGGGGGCCGCGTGCAGCCGTCCGCCTCCTCAGATGGGTTCGCGGGTCCGCAGGGAGGCCCGCGGGTCCCACGGAGTGTCCGTGCGCGGCCCTGCGGCCCTCCGGGTCTTACGAGGGCCTGCGGGAGGTTCGCGGCGTCCTTGCAGAAATCCGCGCGCGGCCCCCGCGGTCGTCCTCCTCCTCAGGGAGGCCCGTGGCGTCCTTCGAGGTCCGCGGCGCCCTTGCGGACGTCTGCGGGTCCTATGGCTGTCCCGCGCGGCCTCTGTGGCCCTCAGGGCCCGGCCCCTGCGGTCGTACCCGCGTCCTCAGGGAGGTCTGCGGCGTCCATCCGGGCGTTGGCGCGCGGCCCCCCGCGGCCGTCCGCATCCTTACGGAGGCTCGCAGGGCCTACGGCTGCTGCGCGCGGCCTCTGCGGCCGGTCCGCGTCCCACGGGCCCGCAAGAGGTTCGCGGCCGCCTCTGCGGAGGTTACGGCCGTCAGAGCGCGGCCCCGCGCCGCGCGCGCCCTTGCAGAAGCCTCCGCACCCTTACGGAGGCACGCGCGCGGGACCCACACCGCTACGGGAGCCCCGGGGAGCCCCCGGGCTCCGGTTGTACACCGGCCGCGCCCCGGCCCCGCCCGGCGGTACGCTGACCTCGCCGGACCGATGTCCGGCTGGACCCATACCCGAAGGGACGACCCCATGCCGCTCGAAGCCGGTCTTCTGGAGATCCTCGCCTGCCCGGCGTGCCACGCCCCGCTGCGCGAGGAGCAGTCCCCGGAGACGCTCGAGCTGGTATGCACGGGCGAGGGGTGCGGTCTCGCTTACCCCGTGCGGGACGGCATCCCCGTGCTGCTCGTCGACGAGGCGCGCCGCCCGGCCTGACCCGGCGGCCCGCCGGGACCCCAACCCCGCGCGGTCCCGCGCGTAAGCCCCGCGCGACCCCACGCGTACCGCCCGCCACGGCGATCGGAGGCCGAAGCACGATGCTCGACGAATCCCTCCTCGACGCCCCCGAGGCCCTCGCCCGCGCCGATACCCGCGGGCTGCTGCGCGGGGCCGCCGAGGCCGGCGCCCGCGTCCGTACCGCCGCCCGGCACGCCGCCGAAGCCGGGATAGGCGACCTCAAGCCGGACGGGCGCCCGCGCGCCGTGATGGTCGCGGGCCCGGGGGCGGCCGGAAGCTGCACCGCCGACCTCCTCGGCGCGCTCAGCGGAGGCAACTGCCCGGTCAGCCTGATCGCGCCCACCGGCGTGGCCCCCGCGCCGGGCGCCCTGCGCTGGACTCTGCCCGGCTGGGCGGGCCCGCTGGACCTGCTGGTCGTCGCGACCCCGGACGGCACGGAGCCGGGCCTTCCGCGCCTGGTCGAGCAGGCGTACCGCCGCGGCTGCGCGATCGTCTCGGTGGCCCCGGGCCAGTCCCCGCTGGCCGACGCGGTCGCCCAGGCCCGCGGCCTGATGGTGCCGCTGGCCGCGGCGCCGTACGGCTCGGCCCCGTACGCCACAGGCGGGTATGCCGCCGACGGGTACGGCACCGACCCGCACCGCGGGTACCCGCACGCGCCCGGCGCGCCCGGCACCGAGGACACCGCCCTCGCCGAGGGCGCCCTGGGCGACGCCCCCGCCCCGTACGGGACGCCTTCCGTTCCGCAGCCCGTCGAGCCGCCCGGCACCGCCCCCGACGAGATGACCGGCCCCGCGCTGCCCGGCACGCTGTGGGCCCTGCTCACCCCGCTGCTCCTGCTGGTCGACCGGATCGGCCTGGTGTCCGCGCCGCCCACCGCGCTGCAGCAGGTCGCCGACCGGCTCGACCAGGTCGCCGAGCGCTGCGGCCCGGCCATCGCCACCTACACCAACCCCGCCAAGACGCTCGCGGCCGAGCTCGCCGGGGCGCTTCCGCTGCTGTGGACCGAGGGCCCGGTGGCCGCCGCGACCGGACGGCGCTTCTCGGAACTGCTCGCGGCGCTCGCCGGGCGCCCCGCGCTCGTCGCCGAGCTCCCCGGGGCGCTCGCCGCGCATGGCGCGCTGCTGACCGGGGCGTTCGCGGGCGGGGCCGACCCGGACGACTTCTTCCGCGACCGGGTGGAGGAGCCCGAGGCGCTCCGCGCCCGGATCGTGCTGCTCCACGACGAGCCGGTGGGCCCCATCTCGGCCGTGCCGACCGCCCGGGAGCTCGCGCTGGCCCACGAGACCGCGTTCAGCGAGCTGGAACCGGCCGAGGGCACCCCACTGGAGAGCGCCGCGGAACTTCTCGCCATCACGGATTTCGCCGCCGTTTACCTCGCGCTCGCTTCGCCGGATAGAACTTGAGGCCGTCATAGACCTTGAGTACGACGGTAAGGCCGTACTCAAGGCCGTAAGGCACGCACCAACCGCCCCACGTCCCTCACTGCACAGTCAGGAACCGCACCGCATGGACCGCCTCGTCAACACCGTGCGCCCCTACGCCTGGGGCTCCACCACCGCCATCCCGGAGCTGCTGGGCGTCCGGCCGACCGGGGAGCCGCAGGCCGAGATGTGGATGGGGGCGCACCCCGGGGCGCCGTCCCGGGTCGACCGGGGCGCGGGCTCCGTCGCGCTCTCCGAGGTGATCGCCGCGGACCCCGAGAGCGAGCTCGGCGCGGACGCCGTAAGCCTCTTCGGGCCCCGGCTGCCGTTCCTGCTGAAGGTGCTGGCCGCCGCCTCGCCGCTGTCGCTCCAGGTCCACCCCGACCTCGCGCAGGCCAAGGAGGGCTTCGCGGACGAGGAGAAGCGCGGCGTCCCGGCCGACGCCCCGCACCGCAACTACAAGGACGCCAACCACAAGCCCGAGCTGATATGCGCGCTCACGCCGTTCAACGGGCTGTGCGGCTTTCGCGACCCGAACGAGGCGGCCGGGCTGCTGGCCGCCCTCGGGGTCGACTCGCTCAAGCCGTACGTCGACATCCTGCACGCCCACCCGGAGTCGCACGCCCTGCGCGAGGTGCTGACCGCCGTCCTTACGGCCGACCCGGAGGCGATGGCGGAGACCGTAAGGCAGGCGACTGCCGCCGCCGAGCGGCTCGGCGCGCAGGACGGACCGCACGCCCCGGCGTACGCGGCGTACGCCTCCATCGCCCGGCACTACCCGGGCGACCCCGGCGTGATCGCCGCGATGCTGCTCAACTTCGTGACCCTCCAGCCCGGCGAGGCGCTCTACCTCGGCGCCGGTGTACCGCACGCCTATCTCGACGGCCTGGGTGTCGAGATCATGGCCAACTCCGACAATGTGCTGCGCTGCGGACTGACGCCCAAGCACGTGGACGTCCCCGAGCTGCTGCGCGTCGTCCGCTTCGAGAGCGCCGCCCCCGCCGTGCTGCGGCCCGAGGCGGACCCCTCCGGCGAGGAGCTCTACACCACCCCGATCGACGAGTTCCGGCTCTCCCGCCACGTCCTCGCCGACGGCGCCGCTCCCCGCCCGCTGCCGGCGACCGGCCCGCAGATCCTGCTCTGCGCCTCGGGCGAGGTCTCCCTGCGCGGCGCGGACGGCGAACTCCCGCTGAAGCGCGGGGAGTCGGCCTTCGTACCGGCCGGCGAGGAGGCCGCCCTGAGCGGCGATGGCACTGTGTTCAGGGCCACAGTGGCCGCCTGAGGTACGGCCCGCTCGAGGGGCTGGAACAATGGCCCGCCGTGAGGCGGTAAAGCACTGGCAAAGCCGCCATGAGCTGCCATGTAAGCGGAAGGGAAATTCGGCACATATGAGTGCATCAGGCGGAACCAAGGCGATTGTTGCCGCGCTGAGCGCGAACCTGGCTATCGCCGCAGCCAAGTTCGTGGCGTTCGCCTTCAGCGGCTCGTCGTCGATGCTCGCCGAAGGCGTGCACTCGATCGCCGACTCGGGCAACCAGGGGCTGCTGCTCCTCGGCGGGAAGAAGGCCAAGCGCGAGGCCACCCCGGAGCACCCCTTCGGCTACGGCCGCGAGCGCTACATCTACGGCTTCCTCGTCTCCATCGTGCTGTTCACCATCGGTGGTGTCTTCGCGCTGTACGAGGGCTACGAGAAGATCCAGCACCCCCATGAGCTGGAGCACTGGTACTGGCCGGTCGGGGTGCTGGTCTTCGCGATCATCGCCGAGGGCTTCTCCTTCCGTACGGCCATAAAGGAGTCCAACGAGATCCGCGGCAAGCTGAGCTGGTCCCAGTTCGTCCGCCGCGCCAAGGCCCCCGAGCTCCCCGTCGTCCTCCTGGAGGACTTCGGCGCCCTCGTCGGCCTGGTCCTCGCGCTCGGCGGCGTCGGCCTCACCCTGCTGACCGGCGACGGCGTCTGGGACGGCATCGGCACCCTCTGCATCGGCATCCTGCTGGTGGTGATCGCCCTGGTGCTCGCGGCCGAGACCAAGTCGCTGCTCCTGGGCGAGGCGGCCGACGCCACGGAGGTCGCCAAGATCCGCGAAGCCGTCGTGGACGGCGACACCGTCACCAGCGTGATCCACATGCGCACCCTCCACCTCGGCCCCGAGGAACTGCTGGTCGCGGCCAAGATCGCGGTCCAACACGACGACACGGCCGCGGAGGTCGCCCGCGCGATCGACGCCGCGGAGGCCCGCATCCGCGAGGCGGTCCCCATCGCCCGAGTCATCTACCTGGAACCCGACATCCTCCGAACCTCGACATCCGCCTGAGCGAGACACAGCCGGTTTGTGGGCATCTGTTCCGCAGGGCGGAACGGGTGGGCACAAACCCCCACAGGCCCGCACCCGGCAATGCACCATCGGCCCCGACGGCGTCCGCCGCACAGGCCGCCGGCACGGCGGGGCCTGGCCGGGGATAGGGGAGCCAAGCCTCCGAGCCCCCGGCACCGGGGCGGAACCCCGGCACCGGGGCCCTGGGGGAGAGCCCC
>NZ_JAAAYH010000535.1:0-5180 GCF_018035285.1 Streptomyces sp. MK37H
AGATGCTCATCCCCCGCATCCGCCTCCGGCACCGCGATCATGAACACCAGCCGGGCCTTCGTCCCATCCGGCGCACCCCACTCGATCCCCTCGGGGGAACGCGCGAAGCCGACGACCGGAGCGGTCACCGCATCCGTCTTGGCATGCGGGATCGCGATCTCCTCGCCGAGCCCAGTCGTGCCCTGGTCCTCCCGGGCGAACGCGGCCCGTACCAGCTCCGCCGCATCCGCAACCTTGCCGGTGGCGGCCAGTAGCTCAGCCATCTCACGGATCGCGGCATCCTTACCGTCAGCCGCCAACCGCTCCTTCACGGTCTGCTCAGTGAGATACCCGGACAGCGCCTGAACCCCAGGAGCGGCCTCGACCTCGCCGGTCTCGGCGGCCACCCCCTGAGGAACGACCGCCTTACGGGCACCCGCGGCACTACTCGCCTCCCCGGTACGCTCACCGCCGCCCACCCCGGCAAGGACGGGCTCAGCCGCGACCGACGGCGCCCCGGAGGAACCACCCGCGGCGGCACCCGCACCACCCGCACCACCTGCAGCACCCGCAGCACCCACACCAGCCGCAGCAGCCCCCGAATCAACAGCACCCCCACCCACCGACATCAACCCAATCGTCACCAACGCCGTCACCGCCGTACCCACCACCACCGCGACGAAGAACATCGGCACCCCGCCAACCGCGCCCAGCACCGCCACAATCGGCCCCCCATGCGGCACGTTGTCCTCGACCGACGCCACCCCGGCTATCGCCCCGGCGACCGCACCGCCCACCATGTTCGCCGGAATGACCCGCGCGGGACGCGCCGCCGCGAACGGAATCGCACCCTCCGTGATGCCGAAGAAGCCCATGAAGAGCGCCGCGAGCCCGGTCTCCCGCTCCTGGTCGTCGAACATCCGGCGGCGCAGCAGCGTGGCCAGCCCCTGGCCCAGCGGCGGAACCGGAATGGCCGCCGCGCACGCCCCCATCACCTCGGGGTTCTTGGACACCAGCCCGGCACCGAAAAGGAACGCCGTCTTATTGACGGGGCCGCCCATATCGAACGCGATCATCAGCCCGAGAATGATGCCGAGCACCGCCGCACTCGTGCCGGTCAGCCCGCCGAGCCAATCAGTGAGCTGCTCGAAGACCCAGGAGATCGGCTCGCCGAGGACGTAGATGAAGAAGAGGCCGAGCGCCGAGGTCGCCACGATCGGGATCACAATGATCGGCATGATCGGCTGGACGAACTTCGGAACCTTGACCCGCTTGATCCACAGCACCAGATAACCGGCCAGGAAGCCGGTGACGATCGCCCCGATAAAGCCGGCGCCCGCCTCGCTGTCGTACAGCTCGCCGTGCGCCGCGATCCAGCCGCCCACCATGCCGGGCACCAGCGCGGGCCGGTCCGCGATGGCGTAGGCGATATAGCCGGACAGGGCCGGGATCATCAGCTCGAAGCCGATGCTCCCGATGTCGTTGACCGTCTTCCAGAAGGAGTCGTCGGGGATGACGATGCCCTTGGACGTCGTATCACCGCCCAGGGCCAGCGAGACCGCGATCAGCAGACCGCCGACCACCACGAACGGGATCATGTACGAGACACCGTTCATGAGCGCCTTATAGGTGACGCTGCGCCCCTTACTGCCGCCACCGCCACGACCCCCGGAAGCCGCCGCCCCCGAGGCGCCGCGCCCGGCACCAGAGCCGTCGCCCTCGTACACCGGCGCGTCCAGCACCTGCTCGATCAGCCGCTGCGGCCGGTGAATGCCATCGGCGACCCCGACGACAAGCACTCTCTTGCCGACGAAACGACTGCGGTCGACGTCCTTGTCAGCGGCGATGATGATGCCGTCAGCCTCGCTGACATCGTTGTCAGACAGTACGTTCTCGGCCCCGATCGAGCCTTGGGTCTCCACCTTCATGCTGTGGCCGAGCGACTCCGCCGCCTGGGCCAGCTTCTCAGCGGCCATATAGGTATGGGCGATACCCGTGGGACATGCGGTCACCGCGAGCAGTTTGAGCCCCGGTCCGCTGGCCCCCGCACCGTTGGGGGGATCGGCTGGACTGGTCACGTGGTTCTCCTTAACGCGTTGAGCGGGCGCGGGAAGCTGCCAGCGTCCCCGCGCTCGCGGCATCGTGCAATACATCCGGCCGGGATCAAAGCGACGGGCTGAACCCCCGACTCCGGAAACGACGCGACCATCGGCCCCGAAGCGACATGGCCGCGCGCCCCCGAACGACGCGACGCCGACCCTCGAAGCAACGCACCCCTCGGTCCCAAAGCAACGCACCCCTCGCCCCCAAGCAGCGCGGTCGGCAACCACCCAAGCAGCGCACCCGTCGCCCCTGGTCATAGCCGTACGGCCGAAGATGACCGATGGGGGCTGGGGTTCGCTCCGCCGATCGGTGTAGATTCGTGACCGAGCCAGACGTCGCTGCTGATGGCGGTCGGGCGGTCCGCACTGCGGGTCGGCCGAGGGAGAGAGGGCCTCCGACGGACTGCGCACTGTGAGGTAGAAGGGGACAGGTGTGCCCGCTGTCGCGGGGGCCCTGCCCGGCGCCTCGCATGCCCAGCCGAACCACTCTCGCTCGCACACGATCGAGGAGGAGCAGCACTCATGACGACAGCCGTCTCCGGTCAGGACTTCAAGGTCGCGGACCTCTCCCTGGCTGCCTTCGGCCGTAAGGAGATCACCCTCGCCGAGCATGAGATGCCCGGCCTGATGGCGATCCGTAAGGAGTACGCCGAGCAGCAGCCGCTGGCCGGCGCCCGTATCACCGGTTCCCTGCATATGACGGTGCAGACGGCCGTGCTGATCGAGACCCTGGTCGCCCTCGGCGCTCAGGTCCGGTGGGCCTCCTGCAACATCTTCTCCACTCAGGACCACGCGGCGGCCGCGGTCGCCGTCGGCCCCGAGGGCACCCAGGAGAACCCGCAGGGCATCCCGGTCTTCGCCTGGAAGGGCGAGACCCTGGAGGAGTACTGGTGGTGCACGGAGCAGGCGCTGACCTGGCCCGGCACCCCCACCGGTGGGCCCAACATGATCCTGGACGACGGTGGCGACGCCACCCTCCTCGTCCACAAGGGCGTCGAGTACGAGAAGGCCGGCGCCGCCCCTGACGTCGCCACCGCCGAGAACGACGAGCACCGCGTCATCCTCGAGCTGCTGAACCGCACCATCGCGGAGAGCCCGCAGAAGTGGACGCAGCTGGCCTCCGAGATCCGCGGGGTCACCGAGGAGACCACCACCGGCGTTCACCGCCTCTACGAGATGCAGCGGGACGGCACGCTGCTCTTCCCGGCGATCAACGTGAACGACGCGGTCACCAAGTCCAAGTTCGACAACAAGTACGGCTGCCGCCACTCCCTGGTCGACGGCATCAACCGCGCCACCGATGTGCTGATCGGCGGCAAGGTCGCGGTCATCTGCGGTTACGGCGACGTCGGTAAGGGCTGCGCCGAGTCGCTGCGCGGCCAGGGCGCCCGGGTGATCATCACCGAGATCGACCCCATCTGCGCGCTCCAGGCCGCGATGGACGGCTACCAGGTCGCCACCCTGGACGACGTGGTGGAGACCGCCGATATCTTCATCACCACGACCGGCAACAAGGACATCATCCTGGCCTCGGACATGGCCAAGATGAAGCACCAGGCGATCGTCGGGAACATCGGCCACTTCGACAACGAGATCGACATGGCCGGGCTCGCCGCCCTTCCGGGCATCGTGAAGGACGAGGTCAAGCCGCAGGTCCACACGTGGACCTTCCCCGACGGCAAGAAGATCATCGTGCTCTCCGAGGGCCGTCTGCTGAACCTCGGCAACGCGACCGGTCACCCGTCGTTCGTGATGTCCAACTCCTTCGCGAACCAGACCATCGCCCAGATCGAGCTCTTCACCAAGCCGGAGTCGTACCCGACCGACGTCTATGTGCTCCCCAAGCACCTGGACGAGAAGGTCGCCCGCCTCCACCTGGACGCGCTCGGAGCCAAGCTGACCACGCTCCGGCCCGAGCAGGCCTCCTACATCGGCGTCCCGGTGGAGGGCCCGTACAAGCCCGACCACTACCGCTACTGATCGCATCCGCTGATCGCACCGGCGCCGCCGACCACATCGTCGGCGGCCGCTGACCCGGCCCCCGCCCCGGCGGGGGCCCCAGGGCCCGTCCGCGCCATCCGGCCGGGCGGGCCCGACGCTCGTCAAGGACCTCACCATGCCCCGCGGCCGCTACTCCCTCCACGACCCGCACGATCACGCCCCCTTGGGCGAGGAGCACTTCCAGTGCGCTCCCGGGCCCAGCGGTTGGCGCTATGTCGCACAGCGGACCTCACCCTCCGGCGATCACACCGGATCCGTGGATCTCACCCTCGACGAACTCGGCCGCCCGCTCAGGGTGGAGCTGCACGCGTCGAGCTGGCAGGTCAGGGGCGCCGCCCTGGACGGGGTGACCTGGGTCCGCACGGACCCCACCGGGGAGCACGCGACCCAGGGCAATGTCCGCGCCCACTCCTTCACCGGCGCCTCCCCGGCCTTCCTGGTCGCCGTCTCCCGGCTGCTACGCCTGGAACCGGGCGCCGGAGCCGTCCGCGTCCGCCTCGTGGCCTTCACCGATCCGGTCCTCGCACCCCTCACCCTGGATCAGTCCTGGGCACTTCTCGACAGAACCGGTCATGCCACCGACACCGGGCCACTCGTTGTGGACGAGTACCAGGTGAGCGAGCTGGACACCGGAGAGATACGGACGGTCCACATCGCCGGCGACGTGGTGCTCGCCGCCCCCGGCATCGAGCTGGAGCACCTGGAGAGCCCACCGTCGTCCTTCGCGGCCTGATGGTCATCCCACCCCCTCTGACCTGCGAAGTTGAGAAACTTCCAGGAACCTATTGCCCCGGGGAGTGTCGGTGCGTAGATTGGAAGGTCGGGGTGAACGGAGCGCACAGGCGTTCCAGCCCGGCCGTACTAAAGAATCTTACCCGGAGTCCTTGACCAAGGTGGTCCGGGGAGGTAGGTTAGAGCGGTTGTGGTGAGCAGGGTCTGCTCACCCCCAAGCGCATCTGTACCGCTCCGCAGACGGATGAAAATCCAAACGGAGCACCTTTTGACACCCGCAGGCATCACGCGAAGCCGATTAGGTTCGGCGGATGATCGTCTGCTAAAGTCGAAAACACGCCGAAAGGCAAGGCCCTCCAACGGCCA
>NZ_JAAAYH010000536.1:0-5122 GCF_018035285.1 Streptomyces sp. MK37H
CCGTCCGCGGGTACGGCCGCTCGGGGGTGCGCTGATGCGGTACGCGCGCCTGGGGCGCGTACCGGGTCTCGTACGCCTCCGGGTAGCCCTGGTAGGGGTCCAGGCGGGGCGCGTACAGCTGGACCGTGTCCACGTGCTCGACATGGCGCTCGCCGCCCGCCGGTGCGGTCGGTGCCGCCGGTGTGTCATCGGCGCTCTCGTCGGGCGGCAGCTCGGCGAGGTGCTCCAGGAGGATCTCGCCCTGGCCGTGGATGTTGCCGATGGCGACCAGGGAGGAGTCGGGGCCGAGGCGGCCGAGCAGCTCGGCCATGAACTCCTCGGGATCCCGGCGGTCACCGCCGAGGTCGACCGCGCGGTCCCGGTACTGGGCCGGGATGGCGTCGATGGCGGACTTGGCCGGGTGGCCGATGACGAAGACCTGCTCGGGGTCGAGGTCGGGGATGATCTCGCCCATCTGGCCGTTGCGCTCGACCCGGTCGGGGCGGCAGTTGATGACCACGTTGAGCGGGCGGTGGATGGCGCCGAGGTCGAGCAGCTGGTTGATGTTCATCAGCGTCGACTCGGGGTCGTTGGCCGCGAAGACGTTGGCGAAGCGCAGCTTCTTGCCGTCCTCGGTGGCATACCGCTCGACGGAGAGCACGCCGGGGTCCGGCGGGGCGTCGTACATGCCCTGGAGTGCGGTCGCGCGGTCGACGCCCACCAGCTCGGCGACGGTGAGCGCGATGGCCACGTTCTCCTTGAAGGTGAACCAGCTGAAGCCGCGCAGCTCCTCGTCGCTGACCGTCGTGGGGTCGGCGTAGATCAACTGGCAGTTCCGGGCGTCCGCCTCCTCCTGGAGGATGTGGAAGCGGTCCTGCTCGGCGGTGACGCAGATGCCGTTCTCCGGCATGGACCGGCACAGCGACCGGGCCACGTCGTCCAGCGTGGGGCCCATCTCGGCGAGGTGGTCCTCGCGGACGTTGCACAGCACGCCGATGGTGGAGCGGATCAGCTTGGACTGGTTGATCTCCTGGAGCGCCGGCATGACCGCCATGCACTCGATGACGAGCGCGTCCGGGTTGTAGGCGGCGGCGCGGCGCACGATGCCGATCTGCTCCACCACGTTGGCGATGCCGAACTTGCGGTAGACCGGTTCCTCGGTGGCGTCGGGGTGGATGAAGCGGGCCGCCGTACCGGTGGTCTTGGCCACGGTGGTCAGCCCGCCGCCGCGCAGGGCGCCCGCGCACAGCCGGGTGATGGAGGACTTGCCGCGGATGCCGTTGACCAGGACCCGGGTGGGGATCACATCGAGGTTGGTCTGGTGCCGCCGCTGTTCGACGATGCCGGCGATCAGCAGGACGGCCTCGCACACCACGAGCACGGTGTAGAGGAAGAGCACGGTGGGGCCTCAGTTCCTTCCGACGCCGGCGGGGGTCCGGCTGCCGCCGTCCCGTTTGCGGGGCTGCCCCTGGAGCTGCTGCCGGATCAGCTCCAGGCTGCGGACCACGGCGCCGACCTCGTCGTGGTGGCGTGGGAACAGCACGGTCTTGCGGTCGCCCGCGGCGAGCGCCTCGGCCTGTCCGGCCAGGGCGCGCAGGGGCCGTACGACGACGATGTGCAGCCAGCCCAGGCAGGCGGCCGCGGCGGTCAGCCCCAGCAGCCCGGCCAGCACGGTCCGGTTCTGCAGGCTGTACTCGGGGATCGCCAGGCCCGATGCGGGCTGCCAGCTGGCCAGGCTCCACTGGAGCGACTTGGCCGCGCCGCCGCCGCTGAACGGCGCGGCGGCCGCGACCCGTACCGTGCCGCCGCGCTGGACGGTGGCGTTCGCCTGCTTGGTGGCGAGCAGCGAGCTCATGTACGAGGGCGCCTTCTCGAAGGCGATGTAGCCGGAGTCGCCGCCGATGACCCGGCCCTTGGCGTCCACGACGCGGACCTCGCCCATGCCCTGGCGGCCCAGCAGCGCGTTGACGAACTCGATGCGGAACTCGCCGACGACGGCGGCGCCGCCCCGGCCGGGCGCCTGGGCGGTGGCGGTGACCACGGGCTTCTTGCCGCCCTCGCCGGTCACCTCGATGGCCTGTTTCGAGGGGCTCTTTCCGTCCTCGTGGTGGGGGCTGTCCCCGGCCCGCGCGAGGATCTCGCCGTCGGCGCCGAGGACGTACATCGACTGGTAGCGGTCGTGGTCCTGCATGGTGCGCTCCAGGACCTTCTTCATGTCCTCCGGCGTGGTGCGGTCCCCGATCAGGGCGGCGACCGCGGAGAGGTCGGCGTGGCCCTCGTTGAGCGCGCGGCGGACCCGGTCGCTGAGGGTGACGGTGCGGGACTTCTGGTCGTGGACGATCTGGACCGGGACCTTGACCGAGGAGTCGGCGCGGTTGAGCACCAGCATCAGCGGGACCGACCAGACGAGCAGCAGGACGGCGCAGACGGCGAGCAGGGCGCGGGCGCCCAGGCCCTTGCGCACGGCCGGGCCCGGGGCGTCGGCGGGCTCGCCCTGGAGCTGCCGGCGCAGCCGCTCGAGGGCGGCGCCCACCCGGGCGGCCTCGCCGGCCCTGGGCACGCTCACCGGGCGGGCGAGATCGCCGCGGGTGAGGCGGCGGCTCTCCAGGAACAGCCGGATCAGCGGGCGCTGCACGGTGCCCAGCAGCACCATCACCGCGAGCCCGCCGATGAGCAGCAGGGCGCCGGCGGCGGCCACGCCGAAGGCGGGGCGGGTGATCTGGGAGACCTTGGCGGAGACATCGACCCCGGTGACGACGGTCAGCCCGAGGCTGCTGGCGGTGGTGGGCTCACCGGGCCGGGGCGGGGTGAGCGTGGCGTAGCCGCCGACGGTGCGGACGTCCTCGGCGGCGCCCCCGGTGAGGTGGCCGCTGACGCCGGTGTAGCCGCCCGCGCCGGGCTCCTTGGCCTTGATGGGGTGCTGCCGGCCCTTGCGCGCGGCGGTCTTGGCGAAGGAGGCCAGCTGGTTCCTGGCCCGCTCGCTGTCCAGGGCGCCGTGGCTGGAGAGCAGCCGGCCGGTGGAGTCGACGACGCCGATGGCGCGGCCCGGGCCGAGGTCGACGCCGGGGAAGCCGAGGGTGCTGGAGGCGACGAGCAGTTGCTGCGGCCGGCCCTTCCACGACAGCAGGGCAGGGATGATCAGCCGGGTCTGGCCGTTCTCCAGGCGCACCATGCGCGGGGCCAGCCCGTCACCGCGGGAGAGCTTGCTGAGATCGATCGCGGTCAGCGGGACGTTCTCGCCGCGGGCGGCGAGCATCTTGCCCGACTTGATCTCGATGACGGCGGTGCCACGCCACTTCTGGTAGACCTCACCGACCTTGCCCAGGACGGTGTCGGCGGAGACCGGCTTGCCCTCGTTGAAGAGGGTCGCGGTGCCGGTGAGGTCGGTGACCGACTCGTCGAGCGACGCCCGCAGCGCGATGGCGCCGTCCTCGGCGACGTACTGCTGCGAGGTCAGGACCGCCTTGGGGACCAGGGCGTTGTCCGGTTTGCCCAGGGTGAGGGCGGTGATTCCCGCGAGGGAGAGAAGCAGAACCGACAGCACGGCTATGGGGGGACGAATACCTCCCACAAGCGACATATCGGCCCTTCGGCGGACCTTGTGCCGCCGCTTCGAACGCGAAGCGGCCACGGATGGGCTCCTCTCATGCAACTCACACCACACAGAGCGCACTCGAGTGCGATCCGGACCGTCAGACAGCCAGACGGATCAAAGGGTTGCACATCTTAAAGAAAAAACGAGGAAACCTGTTTGGTCTCAATCAAGTCCGGGCAAACGGCGGTCTGGCATTCTTTGCCGGTCGTTCACCCTGAGGTCATTCTTCGCCCGTCTCATCCCGATATGCCCCTGTAAAGCGGGTGGTTACGATGAGGCGGTCATGGCGAAGGTACGAGCGAAGGCGATCACCGTGGCGGCCGTCACGGTCGCGTTCGGCCTGCTCGTGGCGGCATTGAGCACGTATACGATCGCCCGGTCATCCGGAGACGACAACGGCCGTGCCTCGGACGGCGCGCGGGGCCCCGAGGTCCCGCTGGAGCGCAGGATCACCGACTTCGCCGCCGGGCTCGACCCCGACGGCGACTACCAGGAGCCGCGCCGCGCCGAACGCCGGGACGTCGCCCACGCGGTGGGCCTGATCCTCGACGGACACCCGGACCGCGCCCGCCCGCTCCTCGCCGACGTCGGCTTGCGGCTCCGTAAGCTCACCGACACCGGCACCGGCCGCCGCTACGCCGAGCTGTCCGACCGCACCGCGGACGGCCCCGATCCGCGCGGCTGGGCCCGGGTCTATGTGGACTCTCCGCGCCCGCCCGCTGGTCGGTCCAGGTGCCGCACCCGGTCTCCGACGCGGACACCGAACGGCTCGGCGCGCGCGTGCTCCTGGACTCCCCCGGCGGCGTCCTGGTGCTCGCGGGCGCCCACCGCAGGGCCGGGGACGACGATGCCGCCGACGCCGCCCACCGCACGGACTCGGTCTTCGACGCGGTCTGCGACGAGCTCGCCTGGCGCGGGCTGCCCGGCGTCCAGATCCACGGCTTCGCCGACGACTCCGCGCCGGGCCGGGACGTCATCGCCTCCACCGGTAAGGGCCGGGCGGGCCGCCCGGACGCCCGCCGCCTCTCGGCCGCCCTGACCGCGCGGCACTTCTCCGTCTGCCGCGCCTGGGTCCGCGGCTGCCCCCTGGAGGGGCGCGACAACGTCCAGGGCCGCAGGGCCGCCACCGAACATGTGCCGTTCCTGCACATCGAGTTCGCGCGGTCGGTGCGCGCGAGCGACAGACAGACCGGGCACGCGGTGGCGGCCATCGGCACGGTGACCGCGCGGTGGGCGAAGGACGCTTCGGGCTGACCGCCCGGCGGACCTTTCCCCTCCCCGCCCCTTCCCACTACCAGGGGCTCCGCCCCTGGACCCCGAGGTCTGGGGCGGAACCCCGCCACGCGGCGGAGCCGCATGGATGCTACGCGAAGGGTCGAAACCCCGGGCCGGGGTCAGGGGCAGAACCCCCGATCCGGGGCCTGGGGCGAAGCCCCGGGCCAGGGTCAGGAGCAGAACCCCCGATCCAGGACCTCGGACGCAACCCCGGGCCAGGGTCAGGGCAGAACCCCCGATCCGGGGCCTGGGGCGGAGCCCCGGACCAAGGTC
>NZ_JAAAYH010000537.1:0-5117 GCF_018035285.1 Streptomyces sp. MK37H
CTGAGGACAAGCCCTCGGCCTATTAGTACCAGTCAACTCCACCGGTCACCCGGCTTCCATATCTGGCCTATCAACCCAGTCGTCTACTGGGAGCCTTAACCCATCAAGTGGGTGGGAGCCCTCATCTCGAAGCAGGCTTCCCGCTTAGATGCTTTCAGCGGTTATCCCTCCCGAACGTAGCCAACCAGCCATGCCCTTGGCAGAACAACTGGCACACCAGAGGTTCGTCCGTCCCGGTCCTCTCGTACTAGGGACAGCCCTTCTCAAGACTCCTACGCGCACAGCGGATAGGGACCGAACTGTCTCACGACGTTCTAAACCCAGCTCGCGTACCGCTTTAATGGGCGAACAGCCCAACCCTTGGGACCGACTCCAGCCCCAGGATGCGACGAGCCGACATCGAGGTGCCAAACCATCCCGTCGATATGGACTCTTGGGGAAGATCAGCCTGTTATCCCCGGGGTACCTTTTATCCGTTGAGCGACGGCGCTTCCACAAGCCACCGCCGGATCACTAGTCCCGACTTTCGTCCCTGCTCGACCCGTCGGTCTCACAGTCAAGCTCCCTTGTGCACTTACACTCAACACCTGATTGCCAACCAGGCTGAGGGAACCTTTGGGCGCCTCCGTTACCCTTTAGGAGGCAACCGCCCCAGTTAAACTACCCACCAGACACTGTCCCTGATCCGGATCACGGACCCAGGTTAGACATCCAGCACGACCAGAGTGGTATTTCAACAACGACTCCACACTAACTGGCGTCAATGCTTCACAGTCTCCCACCTATCCTACACAAGCCGAACCGAACACCAATATCAAGCTGTAGTAAAGGTCCCGGGGTCTTTCCGTCCTGCTGCGCGAAACGAGCATCTTTACTCGTAATGCAATTTCACCGGGCCTATGGTTGAGACAGTCGAGAAGTCGTTACGCCATTCGTGCAGGTCGGAACTTACCCGACAAGGAATTTCGCTACCTTAGGATGGTTATAGTTACCACCGCCGTTTACTGGCGCTTAAGTTCTCAGCTTCGCGGAATCGAAACCCCACTAACCGGTCCCCTTAACGTTCCAGCACCGGGCAGGCGTCAGTCCGTATACATCGCCTTACGGCTTCGCACGGACCTGTGTTTTTAGTAAACAGTCGCTTCTCGCTGGTCTCTGCGGCCACCACCAGCTCAAGGAGCAAAGTCCCATCACCAGCAATGGCCCCCCTTCTCCCGAAGTTACGGGGGCATTTTGCCGAGTTCCTTAACCATAGTTCACCCGAACGCCTCGGTATTCTCTACCTGACCACCTGAGTCGGTTTAGGGTACGGGCCGCCATGAAACTCGCTAGAGGCTTTTCTCGACAGCATAGGATCATCCACTTCACCACAATCGGCTCGGCATCAGGTCTCAGACACATGCAAGGCGGATTTGCCTACCTCACGTCCTACACCCTTACCCCGGGACAACCACCGCCCGGGCTGGACTACCTTCCTGCGTCACCCCATCACTTACCTACTACCACCTTGGACCGGCGGCTCCACCACTCCCCTTCACCCGAAGGATCCAGGACGGCTTCACGGCCTTAGCATCAGAGGATTCGATACTGGGCGTTTCAAAGCGGGTACCGGAATATCAACCGGTTGTCCATCGACTACGCCTGTCGGCCTCGCCTTAGGTCCCGACTTACCCTGGGCAGATCAGCTTGACCCAGGAACCCTTAGTCAATCGGCGCACACGTTTCCCACGTGTGTATCGCTACTCATGCCTGCATTCTCACTCGTGAACCATCCACAACTCGCTTACACGGCTGCTTCACCCGGCACACGACGCTCCCCTACCCATCACAACGGCCGTTAGACCACATGCTGCAATGACACGACTTCGGCGGTACGCTTGAGCCCCGCTACATTGTCGGCGCGGAATCACTTGACCAGTGAGCTATTACGCACTCTTTCAAGGATGGCTGCTTCTAAGCCAACCTCCTGGTTGTCTCTGCGACTCCACATCCTTTCCCACTTAGCGTACGCTTAGGGGCCTTAGTCGATGCTCTGGGCTGTTTCCCTCTCGACCATGGAGCTTATCCCCCACAGTCTCACTGCCGCGCTCTCACTTACCGGCATTCGGAGTTTGGCTAAGGTCAGTAACCCGGTAGGGCCCATCGCCTATCCAGTGCTCTACCTCCGGCAAGAAACACACGACGCTGCACCTAAATGCATTTCGGGGAGAACCAGCTATCACGGAGTTTGATTGGCCTTTCACCCCTAACCACAGGTCATCCCCCAGGTTTTCAACCCTGGTGGGTTCGGTCCTCCACGAAGTCTTACCTCCGCTTCAACCTGCCCATGGCTAGATCACTCCGCTTCGGGTCTTGAGCGCGCTACTAAACCGCCCTATTCGGACTCGCTTTCGCTACGGCTTCCCCACACGGGTTAACCTCGCAACACACCGCAAACTCGCAGGCTCATTCTTCAAAAGGCACGCAGTCACGACCGTGCTCCGAAGAACACGGCGACGCTCCCACGGCTTGTAGGCACACGGTTTCAGGTACTATTTCACTCCGCTCCCGCGGTACTTTTCACCATTCCCTCACGGTACTATCCGCTATCGGTCACCAGGGAATATTTAGGCTTAGCGGGTGGTCCCGCCAGATTCACACGGGATTTCTCGGGCCCCGTGCTACTTGGGAAATACTCAAGCAAGTTGCTGACATTTCAGCTACGGGGGTCTTACCCTCTACGCCGGGCCTTTCGCATGCCCTTCGCCTACATCAACAATTTCTGACTCACCGACCGGCCGGCAGACCGATCAAGAGCACTCCCACAACCCCGTATGCGCAACCCCTGCCGGGTATCACACACATACGGTTTAGCCTCATCCAGTTTCGCTCGCCACTACTCCCGGAATCACGGTTGTTTTCTCTTCCTGCGGGTACTGAGATGTTTCACTTCCCCGCGTTCCCTCCACACTGCCTATGTGTTCAGCAGCGGGTGACAGCCCATGACGACTGCCGGGTTTCCCCATTCGGACACCCCCGGATCACAGCTCGGTTGACAGCTCCCCGGGGCCTATCGCGGCCTCCCACGTCCTTCATCGGTTCCTGGTGCCAAGGCATCCACCGTGCGCCCTTAAAAACTTGGCCACAGATGCTCGCGTCCACTGTGCAGTTCTCAAACAACGACCCGTACCCCGTCACCCACACTCACCGTGCAGTACACCGGGACCGGCCGAAGACACAAGCATTCCTGCCCGTACCTTCAGACACCCAACAGCGTGCCCGACACGACCCCGTATCGCGGTCTCGTTCCACGCCCCAAGAGGCAGTACTAGAGACAGCAGACCAGACGGCCGTGTCGAGTAGTCAACGTTCCACCCATGAGCAACCGTGCAAGACACTTGCCTGCAGTCGGCTATGTGCTCCTTAGAAAGGAGGTGATCCAGCCGCACCTTCCGGTACGGCTACCTTGTTACGACTTCGTCCCAATCGCCAGTCCCACCTTCGACGGCTCCCTCCACAAGGGTTGGGCCACCGGCTTCGGGTGTTACCGACTTTCGTGACGTGACGGGCGGTGTGTACAAGGCCCGGGAACGTATTCACCGCAGCAATGCTGATCTGCGATTACTAGCGACTCCGACTTCATGGGGTCGAGTTGCAGACCCCAATCCGAACTGAGACCGGCTTTTTGAGATTCGCTCCACCTCACGGCTTCGCAGCTCATTGTACCGGCCATTGTAGCACGTGTGCAGCCCAAGACATAAGGGGCATGATGACTTGACGTCGTCCCCACCTTCCTCCGAGTTGACCCCGGCAGTCTCCTGTGAGTCCCCGGCATAACCCGCTGGCAACACAGGACAAGGGTTGCGCTCGTTGCGGGACTTAACCCAACATCTCACGACACGAGCTGACGACAGCCATGCACCACCTGTACACCGACCACAAGGGGGACCCTGTCTCCAGGGTTTTCCGGCGTATGTCAAGCCTTGGTAAGGTTCTTCGCGTTGCGTCGAATTAAGCCACATGCTCCGCCGCTTGTGCGGGCCCCCGTCAATTCCTTTGAGTTTTAGCCTTGCGGCCGTACTCCCCAGGCGGGGAACTTAATGCGTTAGCTGCGGCACGGACAACGTGGAATGTCGCCCACACCTAGTTCCCAACGTTTACGGCGTGGACTACCAGGGTATCTAATCCTGTTCGCTCCCCACGCTTTCGCTCCTCAGCGTCAGTATCGGCCCAGAGATCCGCCTTCGCCACCGGTGTTCCTCCTGATATCTGCGCATTTCACCGCTACACCAGGAATTCCGATCTCCCCTACCGAACTCTAGCCTGCCCGTATCGAATGCAGACCCGGAGTTAAGCCCCGGGCTTTCACATCCGACGCGACAAGCCGCCTACGAGCTCTTTACGCCCAATAATTCCGGACAACGCTTGCGCCCTACGTATTACCGCGGCTGCTGGCACGTAGTTAGCCGGCGCTTCTTCTGCAGGTACCGTCACTTGCGCTTCTTCCCTGCTGAAAGAGGTTTACAACCCGAAGGCCGTCATCCCTCACGCGGCGTCGCTGCATCAGGCTTGCGCCCATTGTGCAATATTCCCCACTGCTGCCTCCCGTAGGAGTCTGGGCCGTGTCTCAGTCCCAGTGTGGCCGGTCGCCCTCTCAGGCCGGCTACCCGTCGTCGCCTTGGTAGGCCATCACCCCACCAACAAGCTGATAGGCCGCGGGCTCATCCTGCACCGCCGGAGCTTTCCACCACCAGACCATGCGGTCGGCAGTCATATCCGGTATTAGACCCCGTTTCCAGGGCTTGTCCCAGAGTGCAGGGCAGATTGCCCACGTGTTACTCACCCGTTCGCCACTAATCCCCGGCCGAAACCGGTTCATCGTTCGACTTGCATGTGTTAAGCACGCCGCCAGCGTTCGTCCTGAGCCAGGATCAAACTCTCCGTGAATGCTTCCGGGCTATCCCGGTCAACACTGCACGAGAGCGGAACGGAACCGGAGGAATAACCCGGCCCGTCCACAGCGTCCTCGCTGTGTTTTTTCTTCAAAGGAACCTCGTCCAACGATGGACGGGGTATCAACATATCTGGCGTTGACTTTTGGCACGCTGTTGAGTTCTCAAGGAACGGACGCTTCCTTC
>NZ_JAAAYH010000538.1:0-5094 GCF_018035285.1 Streptomyces sp. MK37H
CCCCACACCCCGCGCAGCCAACACACCCGCCACCCGATCCGACCGCTCCCGCAGCTCCGCGTACGACCACTCCTCACCACCCGCACCCACCACCGCCACCACATCCGGGGAGACGGCCGCCCGCTCATCGAAGAGCTCACCCAACGGCCGTACGGGAACCGCTCGCTCAGTGGCGTTCCACCCCTCCACCGCCCGCTCCCGCTCCCCAGACCCCAGCACCTCGACCTCGCTCACCCGAGCCGCCGGATCCGAGGCAACCTGCTCCAGCACCCGCACCAGCCGCTCCGCCATCGCGCACGCGGTGGGCTCGTCGAAGAGGTCCGTGGCATACAGCAGATCGCCGTCGATCCCTGCCGGGTTGCCCTCGCCGTCCCGGTGTTCGGCCAGGGTCAGCGACAGGTCGACCCGGGCCGCCGCAGCCCCGGGCGTCATCGGCCGCACCTCGACGCCCGGCAGTTCCCACGCCTGGGGCGGCATCGTCTGCACGGAGAGCATCACCTGGAACAGCGGATGCCGGGCCAGTGAGCGGGTGGGGTTGAGTTCCTCGACGAGGTGCTCAAAGGGCAGGTCCTGGTGTGCGTAAGCGGTCAGGTCGGTCTCCCGTACCCGGGACAGCAGCTCCGCGAAGGTCGGGTCACCGCTCACATCGGTCCGCAGGACCAGCGTGTTGACGAAGAAACCGGCCAGCCCGTCCAGCGCCGCGTCGCCACGCCCCGCGACCGCCGTGCCGATCGGAAGGTCCTTCCCCGCGCCCATCCGCGACAGCAGCAGCGCCAGCGCGGCGTGGACGACCATGAACATCGTGGCGTCGCCGCGTCGGGCGAGCTCCACGAGCCGGGCGTGGCTGGGCACATCGATCCGTACCCCGGCCGCCCCGCCACGGTGCGAGGACACGGCAGGCCGGGAGCGGTCGGCCGGAAGTGTCAGCTCCTGGGGTGCGTCGGCCAGGGCCCGCCGCCAGTGGTCCAGCTGGGCGCTGATCAGGCTGTCGGGGGTGTCCAGGTCGCCGAGGAGACGGCGCTGCCAGAGCGCGTAGTCGGCGTACTGCACCGGCAGCGGCTCCCACACCGGCGCCCGCCCCTCCCGACGGGCGGCGTACGCCACTTCCAGGTCCTTGAGCAGCAGGTCCATCGTCCAGCCGTCCACCGCGATGTGGTGTGCGACGATCAGCAGGACGTACTCCGCGGGGCCGGTCTTCAGCAGCCGGATCCGCCACGGGAGGTCGGCGCTGAGGTCGAAGCGCTGCTCGGTCTGCTCGGCGAGCACCTGCTCGACCCGGTGGGCGGGGGTGTCGAGGACGACCATGCGCGGGCGTCCGGCCGAGGGTTCGAGGACGTGTTGGCGCGGCACGCCGTCCGTTTCGGGGTAGATCGTGCGCAGGCTCTCGTGCCGGTCGGCGAGGTCGCCCAGGGCGGTTTCGAGGGCGGGCAGGTGGAGGTCGCCGGAGATGCGGTAGCGCAGTGGCAGGTTGTACGCGGCTTCGCCGCCCTCTTGAGCCTCCTCCATCTGGTTGACGAACCACATCCGCCGCTGCCCGAACGACAGCGGTACGACCTCCGGCCGGGGCTGCGGGGTGAGCGGAAGCCGCACACCGCCCCCACCGGTGAGCTGCCGCGCGACCCCGGCGACGGTCGGCTCGGCGAACAGTTGCCGGATGCTCAGCTCGGTGTCCAGGACGGCGCGGATCCGGGCGATCAGCCGCATGGCCTGCAGCGAGTCGCCGCCCAGCGCGAAGAACGACGCGTCGACGCCGACCCGGTCGAGGCCGAGGATGTCGGCGAACAGCCCGCACAGCGCCTCTTCGATGGGGGTGGCGGGTGCGCGGCGGCCGGTCAGGCCCGCGTAGTCGGGGGCGGGCAGGGCGTCACGGTCGAGCTTGCCGTTCACCGTGACGGGGAGGGAGTCGAGCGTCATCACGGCGGCCGGGACGAGATGGTCGGGCAGCCGTTCCGCCACGTACTCGCGTAGTCCGGCAGTGTCCGCATCCTCGTTGGGGACGACGTAGGCGACGAGGCGACGGCCCCCGGGGCGGTCCTCGCGGACCACGACGGCGGACCGGCGGACGGCCGGGTGGGTGGCGAGGACGGCCTCGATCTCGCCGGGTTCCACCCGGAAGCCGCGGATCTTGATCTGGGTGTCGGCCCGTCCGACGACGACGAGTTGACCGTCGGGGGTCCAGTGGGCCAGGTCACCGGTGCGGTACATCCGCCCGCCGGGGGCGCCGGGTTCGTCGGCGGCGGCGAACGGGCAGGCCACGAAGCGCTCGGCGGTCAGCGCCGAGCGGCCGAGATAGCCGCGGGCCAGGCCGGGGCCGGCGAGGTAGAGCTCTCCCGTGACCCCGGCGGGGACGGGCTGCAGGAACTCGTCCAGGACGTACGTCTGCCCGTTCTCGAGCGGGCGCCCGATCGGCACGGGGGCTTCGGCGTCGGCCAGGGTGAGCGGGTCGCTCAGGGTGACGCAGACGGTGGCCTCGGTGGGGCCGTACGCGTTCAGCATCCGCCGCCCCGGCGCCAGCCGTGCCACCAGCGCGGGCGGGCACACCTCGCCCGCGGCCGCGACGGTGGTCACGGTGGCGGGCAGCTCGTCGGCGGCGGCGAGCACGGACGGCGGCGCGGTCAGATGCGTGACGCCGAACTCGGCGGCGATGTCGGCCAGCGATCCGTACGGCGGCAGCATGTCCCGGTCCGCCATGACGAGGGTGGCCCCGGCGGGCAGGGCGGTGCAGAACTCGGCGAACGCGGCGTCGAAGCTGGGCGAGGCGAACTGCAGGACACGTGCGCCGGGCCCGGACCCGAACCGGGTGATGTGGCTCGCCGCCAGGCTGCCCACTCCGCCATGGGTGACCACGACGCCCTTCGGGGTGCCGGTGGAGCCGGAGGTGTAGATGACATACGCGGGGTGCGCCAGCCGCTGCGGCCGGACGCGGTCGGCGTCCCCGGGGGCGGTGGCCGGGCGAGTCGCCAGCGCGGCGGTCACCTCCGGGGTGTCGAGGACCAGGCGGGGCGGCGTGTCGGCGCCCAGCGTGGCCTCGGGCTCATCGCTGCATAGCGCGGCCTCGGTCACACCGACGCCCAGCACAGCCTCAGTCGCACCGGTGCACAGCACCAGCTTCGGCCGGGCGTCGGCCAGCATGAACGCGATACGCCGCGCCGGATACCGGGGGTCTATGGGCAGATAGCCCGCGCCCGCCTTGACCACGGCCAGCAGCACGGTCATCAGCTCGACGGACCGCTCCATGGCCACGCCGACCAGGTCCTCGGGGCCGATGCCACGGGCGATCAGCTCGTGTGCCAGCCGGTTGCTGCGCTCCTCCAGCTCTGCGTACGTCAGGCCGTGCCCGGCCCCGACGATGGCCAGGGCATCGGGGGTCCGCCGCACCTGCGCCTCGAACAACTCGGCCAGCGTGCCCTCCGGCACGCTCCGGGCCGTGTCGTTCCAGTCCTGGACGACGGTGCGCCGCTCGGCCTGGTCGAGGATCCGCAGCCGGCTGAGGGGCACGGTGGGGTCGGCGGCGATCTGCTCCAGCACCGCCGCCAGCCGCCCGGCCAAGGCCTGGACGGTGGCCTCGTCGAACAGCTCGGTGGCGTAGAAGATGTCGCCGCCGATACCGGCCGGGACGCCGTCCTCGTCGCGGTGTTCGGACAGATCGACGGAGAGATCGAAGCGGGCGGCGAGGGAGCCGGGCGGGGTGGGCCGGACCTGGAGGCCGGGCAGGTCCCACCGCGCGGGCGGAACGTTCCGCAGCGACAGCATCACCTGGAACAGCGGGTTGCGGGACAGCGAGCGCGAGGGCGCGAGGTCCTCGACGAGATGCTCGAAGGGCACGTCCTGGTGGGCGTACGCGGCCAAGTCGGTCTCCCGCACCCGCGCCAGGAGTTCGGTGAAGGCGGGGTCGCCGCTCAGGTCGGTGCGCAGCACAAGCGTGTTGACGAAGAAGCCGGTCAGCCCGTCCAGCGCGGCGTCGCCACGGCCTGCGGTGGCCGTGCCGATGGGGATGTCCGTGCCAGCGCCCATCCGGGCGAGGAGCGCCGCCAGCGCGGCGTGCACGACCATGAACACCGTGGCCCCGCCGCGCTGCGCGAGCCCGACGAGGCGGGCGTGGGTGGAGGCGTCGATCCGTACGGGGACCAGGCCGCCCGCGTACGACGACACCGCCGGGCGCGGTCGGTCGGCCGGAAGCGCCAGCTCCTGCGGCGCGTCGGCGAGGGCGTCGTGCCAGTAGGCGAGCTGGTCGCTCAACAGGCTGTCCGCGTCGCCCCGCTCCCCCAGCAGCCGCCGCTGCCAGAGGGCGAAGTCGGCGTACTGCACCGGCAGCGGCTCCCACACCGGCGCCCGGCCCTCCCGACGTGCGGCGTAGGCCGTGCTGAGGTCCCGGGCGAGAACGCCCATCGACCAGCCGTCGGCGGCGATGTGATGCGCCACGATGAGCAGCACGTACTCGGTGGGGCCGGTGACCAACAGCCGGGCGCGCCAAGGAAGTTCGGTGCCGAGCTCGAAGCCGCGGCCGGCGTGCGCGCTCAGCTCCGCCTCGACCTGGTCCGCGGGGAGGTCGACGGCCACGAGTGGCGGATGCGCCGCGGGGCCGTCCAGCACCCGCTGCCGCGGTACGCCGTCCGTCTCCGGGAACACCGTACGCAGGCTCTCGTGGCGGTCGGCGACGTCGGCGAGGGCGGCTTGCAGCGCGCCGGTGTCGAGGTGGCCGGAGAGGCGTAGCGCGAGGGGCATGTTGTAGACGCCCTCGGCGCCCCCGGCGACCTCTGCCCCCTCGGTACCCACGGCACCTTCGGCGTCCCCTGCGCCCTCGCCGGTGGTCACGAGCCGGTTGAGGAACCACATCCGCTGCTGCCCGTACGACAGCGGCAGTTGCTCGGGGTGCTGGGGGCGTGGCTGTGGCTCCAGCGGTGGCCGCGCGTCGCCGCGCTCGGCGTCGATCCGGCGGGCGGTGTCGGCGACGGTCGGAGTGGCGAACAGGTCCGCGATGCGCAGTTCGCTGTCGAGGACGGGGCGGATTCGGGCGATGAGCCGCATGGCGAGGAGGGAGTCGCCACCGAGTTCGAAGAAGGAGGTGTCGGCGCCCACCTCGTTCAGCCCGAG
>NZ_JAAAYH010000539.1:0-5066 GCF_018035285.1 Streptomyces sp. MK37H
GTCCGCCGGGCCCCTCCGGAATCTCCGGCCCGCCGGCTCCACCCGCGGCGTCGCGCCTGTCGTGTCCGGGGGCGTCCGGCTCCTCGACGACCGTGGCCTCGGCGTCGTTGGCGGCCGCTTCCGCTTCCGCTTCCGCTTCCGCTTCCGCCTCGGCGTTGTGCACCGTCAGCATCACCAGACCGGTGCTCGCGACGAGGGCCGCTATCAGGGCCAGCAGCGTGCCGGGCGCGCCATGCCGGAAGTGCTCGCCCAGCGCGGCGAGGCCGACTGCGGTGGCGACCACGGGGTTGACCACGGTCGCCGTCGCCAGCGGCGAGGCCAGCCCGGCGCCCCGGTACGACGCCTGGGACAGCAGCACCCCGCCCGAGGCCAGCAGCCCGATCGTGACCAGGCCGGGCAGGGCGTCCTGCCACGCGTCCCAGGTCCACTCCACGGCCACGTTCTTGGTGACCACCGACGAGACGCCGAAGGCCGTCCCCGCGGCCGCCGCCAGCAGCACACCGCGGATCCCGGGCGACCGCATCAGACGAGCCGCCCCGATCAGCACGGCGATGACGGAGACCGTGATCACGATCAGCCAGAAGCCGTCCCGCTCGGCCAGCGCCTGGGCCCGCGAGGAGCCGGTCAGCGAGAGCAGCCCGGCGAGCCCCACGGTGGCCAGCAGCGCTCCCCGCCAGCCGGCCGCGCCGACCCGGCGGCGGACGAACACGGCCGCCATCGGCAGGGCGAAGACGATTGTGAGAGCCCCTAGGGGTTGCACCACGCTCAGCGGGCCGTAGGCCAGGGCGATCACATGGAGGACCGCGCCCGCCCCGTTGAGGGTCACCGCGGTCCACCAACTCCCGCGCCGCAGCGGAGCGGACGCGAGGCGCGGCGTCGTGGCCGCGACATGCTCCTGGAGTATGGCTCCGGCCGCGTAGCAGACCGCCGAGGCCAGGGCCAGCAGCACAGACAGCGCGAGGGAGGTCACGTCGCGGCCCCCTGGGCCGATCGGTCTTCGTCCATGCCCTCATCCTTGACGGTGGGTTGTGCCCCCGTCGTCGTCCTTGAGCACAGACTTGCGAGTACTACTTGCGTAGTAGGGCCCTCCACCGATGGGGTGCCTTCGCGGCCGCCGTACGGGCTCTTTGGAGCAGCTCGTTCTGCGGCTCGGCGGGGCGGTAGACGGTGAGCGCCCCCGGCCACTTGTCGATGAGCAGCTGCTCCGCGGGGTCGGCGGCCACCTCTCCATCGTAGGCCCGGCTGTCCACGCTGTGGAGGCCCGACAGGCGCAGTTGGCGCATGCGCCGCGTCGTATAGACATGTGACCGCCCGAGCGTGCCGGTGAGCGCCGCGATCAGCAGCCGGGTGCGGGCCAGCCGCTCCTCGCCGTCGATCGCCCGCACATCGAGCAGCCCGTCGTCGAGCTGCTGACGGTAGGTGGGCGCGAAACCCTCGGGGGAGTAGACGCCGTTGCCGGCGAACAGCATCCACAGCCGCCGCGGCCGCCCGTTGACCTCGACCTCCATGGGGCTCGCGGTGCGCAGCACCCGGGTGAGTGCGACGGCGGCCGCGGGCCACTTGCCGAGCCGGCTCTGCAGGCTCTCCCGGATCCGCACCAGTTCCGGGTAGAAGCCGAGGCTGAAGGTGTTGACGAAGTGGCTGGTCCCGTCGCCTCCGGCGAGGGGCGTGGCGCGGCCGAGGTCCACGGCCACCGCGTCGCCCTCGGTCACGGCGTGCGCGGTGTCCTCGAAGGCCGGTACGCCGACGTCCAGGGCGAAGTGGTCGAGGGTGCCGCCGGGGAACACGGCGAGCGGCAGCCCGCGTTCGGCCGCGATCGTGGCGGCCGCGTTGACGCTGCCGTCCCCGCCGCAGATGCCCAGCGCCCCGGCCCGCTCGGCGGCGCGCTGGGCGGCCTGCCGGAGCAGGCTCATGAAGTCGTCGTCGGGCCCGCACTCCACGATGTCCGCGGCGGGCAGCAGCACCCGCAGCTGCTCGGCGACCGTGAACCCGCCGGTGGGGGTACCCGTACCGGCCCGCTGGTTGACCACGACGACCAGACCGTCGCCCTTGGGCAGGGCGGGCGCCGAGATCCTCGGCCGGGCCTGCGCCGGGACCTCGGGGCGCGGCGGCCAGTAGCGGCAGGTCAGCGCGGCGGCCCCGGCGCCGAGGGCGACACCGGCCAGCACATCGCTGGGGTAGTGGACGCCCACGTACACCCGGGAGGCGGCGACGGCGGCGGCGAGCGGGGCGACCAGCAGACCGTACCGCGAGGACTCCAGCGCCACCCCGGTGGCGAAGGCGGCGGCGGAGGCCGAGTGCCCGGAGGGGAAGGAGCTGGTCCACGGCTGCCGGCGCAGCCGGCGCACCAGAGGCACCGCGTCCAGGACCGGACGCTTGCGTTCCACGGTCCACTTGACCACGACGTTCGACACGAGTGAGGCGGCGGCGAGCGAGCCCACCCCGCGCAGCGCGGCCCGCCGCGCGGTGCGGCCGCCGACCGTGGCGAGCACCCCGGCCGTGCCGAACCACAGCCGGCCGTGGTCGGCGGCCCGGCTGAGCCGGGGCAGCAGCGGATGGGCACCGCGGAGCCGGCTGTCCGCGACCCGCGCGAACAGCCGGCGGTCGAAGTCACTGATGCGTCTCATGCGTGATGGGTAACCCGGAACGGCGGTCGGCACGCGTCATTCGTCGGCGACCGGGGCCGGGACGGGAGACCGGGGGCGCGGGAACGGGGGCGCGGCCCGGGAGACCGGGGACGCGGTTTGGGACGCGGTTCAGGACGCGGGGAGCCCCCAGCGCGGCGCCGGCTCGCCCGCCTCGACCGGGCGGACCGTCAGGTCCGGGCGGTCGCCGCGGGCGGTGATGATCGCCTCCTGGCCCCTGGAGAGCGCGATCCGGATCGTGCCCGCGCCCACGGTCTCGTACGGCAGCAGCCGCCCGCGCCCGTCCCGCACCTCGATGGGCCCGTCCAGGGAGTGCCGTACGACACAGGGCGCGCCCGCCTCGCTGCGCAGCCGCACCCAGCGGGTCCGGCCGCCCTCGCGGGCGGCGCTCAGCAGGAAGGCGCCCTGGGTGCGGAAGTCGTGGACCATCAGCTCACTCCAGGCGGCGGGCAGCGCGGGGAAGATCCGGATCACCCCGCCCCAGCTCTGGCACACCATGTCGTGCAGCGACTGCGCGGCGGACAGCGGCGTCTCGATGACCGGGCCGGACTCCTTGTACATGGTGTTCGGCTGGATGAAGCGGCGCATCAGCTCGCCCAGGTACTTGAGCGCGTCCTCACCACGCCCCATCTGCGCGGACATCGAGGCGGCGCCGGTGAAGGTGTAGCCCTGGAGCGCGCCCTCGAAGCCGACCCAGTGGTTGAGGGAGGTCTCGATCAGCTCGCGCTTGGCGGGGTCCTCCCAGGTGACCTCGTACAGCGGATAGACCGCGAGCATATGGGAGTAGTGGCGGTGGGACTTGGCGAAGGGCACCCCCGCGCCGATCATGAAGCCGTTCTCGTCGACGGGGTACGGCGTGAGCTTGGCCAGCACCTCCCGCCAGCGCGGCGCGGAGGGGTCCTTGACGCCGAGGATCCGGGCCGCGTCCAGGAGGGTGGCGCAGCCCCAGCGCAGCAGCATCAGGTCGTAGTTGCAGTCGGGCGCGTTGACGCCGTACTCGGGCGAGAAGGTGGCGGGCAGATGCAGCTTGCCGTCGCTGCCGGGGGTGAGGAAGTGGAGGTAGTAGGCGATGGCCTTGCGCAGCAGCGGATAGACCACATCGCGCAGCACCGACTCGTCCATGGTGTGGCGGTACGTCAGCCACACGTTGTGCAGCGCCCAGGTGAGGTTGCCGACCTCCGGGGTGGGCGGGTCCTGGCCGGGGATGCCGACCGCGAAGCCGCCGTTCGCCACCGCGCCGCCGTTGACCAGATGGATGTCGGTGGTCCGGGGGATGCCCGCCGAGTCCTTGCGGTACGGGGCGTCGAGCTGGTTGGAGAGGTTGTCGCGGAATTCGCCGAGCGCCCGTGTCACCGCGTCGAGTTCGAGGTGGTTGGAGCCGTGGATCAGCCAGTACTCCAGCTGCACATTGAGGTTCCACCAGGTGGCGGGCCACGGGGTGGACTCCAGCCAGGGCCCCGAGGTGGCCATCACGGGGGCGTCGGCGCGCGCGGCCGCGGCCACCTTGTACAGCTGGATCCAGTAGAAGCGCTGGAGCCGGGCGTCGGGGAGGGAGAGGAAGCTCTTCCGGTAGTAGGCGTGCCACCAGGCGCGATGGGTGGGCGCGAGGGCGTCGTAGGGGAGCGCCGAGGCGGACCCGATGTCCTTCAGGGCGCGGTCGCGCGCTGTGCGCTTGGGGTGGGAGTGGGCCACGGTGACGTACAGCGTCCGCCGCCCGGCGCGGGTCCGCTCCCGCCAGGCCGTCACATGTTGTCCGCCGGCGAGCAGCGGCTGCACGGCGGCCTGGACGCCGTGGTGGTCCTCGACGACGGCCGGGGGGTTGCCGGTGTAGCCGTCGGGCACCGGTTTGAAGCCGACTCGCGGGCTGATGGCCTCGGCGGGGTGGAACACCCAGCGGAACGCGGTCTCACCGGCGCTCGGGGTCACCTCGATCGCCATGACGGAGCGTGAGTTGTGCACCAGGGCGCGGAGAGCGAGCGTGCCCTTGTCGGTGGTGATGGTCCCGGTCAGCTCGGCGTCGTGGAGCCGCAGCCGCCAGTCGACGGCGGTGATGGCACCGACCGGCTCCAGGGTGAAGTACCCGATGGGCAGCCGTGCGAGCCCGAAGAGGGAGCCGAACTCCGGCCGGTGGTCCTGGACCTCGCTGTGCTGCACATTGAAGCGCACCGCGTGTCCGTCGCCCGGTTCGGCGTAGATGCCCGAGCCGAGCAGGGCGTTTCCGAGGAAGGGGCCCTCGTACCAGGTCTGCGGCATCTTCTGCCACACCATGTCGGCGTCGGCGAGGACCGTTTCCCAGGGGTCCCCCGCGGGGCGGGCGGCCGCGGCGGGGGCCTGCGGCTCGGCGGCGTACGCGGTGGCCGGGCCGGCGAGTCCGGCGGCGGCGCCCGCGGCCATGGCGGTGCCGACGACGGTCCTTCTGGT
>NZ_JAAAYH010000054.1:0-33008 GCF_018035285.1 Streptomyces sp. MK37H
CGCGGGACACGCGGAGGTTGCGCGTCATGGCGCGGAGGCGAGGATTCCGAGGCCGGACGGCCGCCGGTGCTGGTGACGACTGCGTGAACGCCTTGAACAGGCGCCCACAGGAAGGCTCATGATGACCGCACCCAGTGACACTCGTTCCCCGGTGACACTCGGCCGGACCCTGGATGTCTTCCGGCTGCCGCACCCGGCCACAGCGCGCTGGACGGAAGCGTCCCTGACCCACTCTCGGGGGACCTGACAACCTCTGGCCCGGGATCATGCGCGTGCGGTGCCGTCCGCCGCGGCCGTGGAGGGTGCCGTGCGTCAGGCGTAGGGAGTGAAATGCGCTGGGGTGTGGTCGATGGGCAGGTCGGGGCGCCAGGCGGTGAGGATCTGGGCGCTGCACACGAACAGGCCGTCGGGCAACTGGTCCAGGGGGTACCAGGCCCAGTCACCGACGCTCTCGTCCGGCTGGGTGCCCGGCTGGCCTTGCCAGGTGCTGACGATGGCGCCGACGGTGACCCGCACGATGTCTCCGACGTGGTCGACGAGCGTGCCCAGGAGTGTGACGTCGTCGGGTCGGGCGATCAGACCGGTTTCCTCGGCGAGTTCGCGGATCACGGTCGCTTCGAGGGATTCCCCGGCCTCCACGGTGCCTCCCGGTAGTTCGAGGGTGCCGCGACGGTGGCGCCCGAGGAGTACGCCCTGGTCGCTGAGGACGATGGCGCCGACGCCGATGGCGGCGTGCGGCGCGGGCGGTCGGGTGGTGCGGGGTCGGCTGGAGATGCGTGCGGGGCGGTTTGGGAGGCGGCGGGCGCGGATGAGCTGCTGCACGACGGGGTTGTTCTCGTCGGAGGGGCGCAGGAGGTCGATGGCCTCGACTCGGAAGCCGTGCTCGGTGAGCAGGTCCTCCCACAGTTGCGGTGCCAGGACCCACATCCGGGTGGGCAGCGGCGGATCGTTGCGGAGCCTGAGCATCTGCTCGCGTGGCGCGGCTGTCGTGGATGGGCCGCGGCCGTTCAGGTCGGTGTGGAGGAGCGAGAGGATCAGCGGGGCGCCGGGGCGCAGGCCGTCGCGTAGCGCGGGCAGGGATCGGTGCGGGTCGGTGAAGGCGAGGCTGCCGATGGCGTACGCGGCGTCGAAGGGCTGGGCGGTGCGGAGGTAGTCGATCACGTCGCCATGTACGAATTGGACGCCGGGGGTGTCTGCATGCGTACCGGTGGCGCGTTGGTGCTGGGTGCAGGACAGCTCGATCGCGGTGACCTGCGCATCGTGCACGCGGGCCAGGTGCACGGCGTGGTGGCCGGGGCCGGAGCCGATGTCCAGGACGCGTTTGCCGGTGACGTCACCAAGGACCTCGGCACCGGGACCGACCCCCTCCCACGGAGCCCACTCCAGCCGTTCGGGGACGGGTGGCATGTACCCACGGTTCAGCTGACGTTGGCCGTAGACGGTCCAGGCTTCGGCGTTGAGGTCCTCAATGGACACGGGGACTCCCGAGAGCAGAGAGAAGAGAGTGGTGACTGCGCGGCTTCATCATCCGGTTTGGCCATCAAGACCTCGTGCTCGTCGCGGATGCACAGGCGGCCGTACACCGTGTGATGGGGCACCGTCTGAACGTACTCCGCGGGAATCATGGACAAGGAGTGGCCGGGCCGTCCCGGACGGTGGTCGAACTCGAAAGCGAGGGCGGTGGCGTGGCCTCGGCCGGGTGAGGGCCGCGCAGGACTACGAAGGCCAGTCCTTCGGCGTCGTGGCGTTCGGTGGTGGACCAGCCGGCCCGCAGGTGGGCGAGTTCGTCCTCGTCGAGCGCGATGCCGCGCCGCTCGGCCGGGGTGTCGGCGGCGAGGGGCGTGGTGACCACGATGGCGGCGCCGGGTCGCAGGCGGCTGCCGAGGGCCCGCATGGTTCGGTCGCGGTGTTTCAGGAAGGGATACACGAACCGGAGGGTGATCACGTCGTAGCCGTCGGCGTGCAGTGGTGCCCAGTCGTCGAGCTCGATGTCCAGGCGCAGCCACCGGGCGGCATGTCCGTGCTGGGCGGTTGCCTCGGCGAGGGCGTTGTCGGACCAGTCGACGGCGTCGACGTGGTAGCCGAGCGAGGACAGATGGGCTGCCAGTTCTCCGACCCCGCACCCGACGTCGAGGGCCTTGGCGTCGACCGGGGCGGGGAGGTGTGTGGCAAGCAGTGACCGCTCGCGGTCGCTGAGTCGGCGATAACGGCGGCCATCGGCGTAGCCGGAGTTCCATTCGTCCTGCGTGGTGAACACGAGGGGCACGTCCTTCCCGAGAGCGGCGGGTTCATGGCAGCAGCGCAGAGGATGTGGAGGGACCGGGGCGCTCGGCGCTGGTGGTCATGCGCAGTTGCTCGCCTCGCCGCCCGTACGCCGCTGAAGCGCCCACAGGGACCTGAACAGCCCCGGCTCCCGGGTGAGTTGCGTGTACGTCCCTTCCTGCACGACCCGTCCTTGGCCAGACCCCGTAGTCCGGTGAAGATGTGGTGCTCGGCGCGAGCGTCCAGCGCGGCGGTGGGCTCATCCATCACGAGCAGAGCCGCCTTCCGGTGGAACGCCCTCGTCAGCACCACACGCTGCCACTGCCCCCGGACAGCTGCTGCCCTCCGGACCACTCCGATGTCAAAAGGGTGTCGAGTCCTGATCGCAGGCTGGGCAGTATGTCCATGGGGCGTCGAAGCCCGGAGGGCCCCGGTGCGCGACGCGCGACCGCTCGCACGGGCGTCCGGGGCAATGAGAGCCGACTACACCTCGTCGGTGGCGAACAGCTCGAGGTGCCCGCACTTGGGGCAGCGGAATGCCACTATCTGCCGCCGGGGTCGGCCCGTCCGCTTGGCACCCCCGAAAAATCCCCGCTCCATCGCGCCCTCGATCCAGCGCGCGTACCCGCGCGAGTGCTCGCCGGCGTCCTCGATGAAACCTTCCGCCAGACCGACGGTGCCGCAATGGGTGCACGTGTAGTTGTTCATCCTGCGAGTGTAGGAAACCGTGCGCCCAGGGCCGACACGTAGCCGTTGACTCCTGCCCGGTTGGGACGACGGAGTTCCAGGCACACGGCCGGTACGCCCCGCGCAGTCCCCGAATGTCCCGTCTCGAACATGGTCAGCCGCAACTGGACTGCTGACGTGGCTAGGACTGACGGCGTGCGAAGAGGACCGCACCTGGAACGCTCTCGTCGGGGTCGATCAGCATTTGCGCCTCGACGGTGAACCCGGCATCGCGTAGCCAGGCCGCCACTTGGTCAGGCTGGCGGCGGTGAACGTAGACCTTCATCGGGTGGCCGCCGTAGCCCTGCGTCTTCAGCTTCGACTCGTCGCCGACGTGAAAGCCGAGCAGCAGTGGTCCGCCGGGGCGCAACACGCGCCGGAAGTGGCCGAAGACCGTGGGCACTGCTTCGTCGGGGACGTGAATCAACGACCAAAATGCGAGCAGGCCGACGACTGAAGCATCGGCGAGGTCGAGGTCGGTCATCGAACCCACCTCGAACCGCAGGTGGGGGTGATCACGCCGAGCCACGTCGATCATCGCGGATGAAAGGTCGATGCCGAAAGCGTCCACACCCAGCTCGCGCAGGTGAGCGGTGACGTGTCCAGGTCCGCAGCCCACGTCCGCCACCGGTCCACCGCCAGCGGCGTGCACCAAGTCGGCGAACAGCGCCAGAGCCGCCCGAAGATACGGCGCCTCGGCCAGAGCCTCGCGTAGTCGGTCGGCGTAGCTGACCGCGACCGTGTCGTAGGAGGTTCGGGTGTCTGCCAACCAGCGGTCCGCGTTCATGGCTCGACAGAGTAGTGCGGTGATCAGGATGACGAACCAGATCAACTGAGATCAACGACGAATCAGACCAGGTCACTTGAGACGGGGGCCGGATCCTTCGAGACGGGACACCGAACCACAACCGAGCAGAGGAGCGGACGCTGCGCAGCGACGTGGAGGCCGCGCCCGCCGGTCGATGAAAGCGCCTGAGGTCGCGATTCGGTCGGCCGATGACCGGCCGGACGCCGGCCGTGTGGGGCGCAATCGGTCGGGCTGTGCGGTCTCACGTTCGCTGCTGTCCCGGCGGCCGGCGCCGGAGCCGCCGTCTCGGCCGCAGATGGGTGGCCGGCGTCTCGGAGTGGTCAAAGGCCCGGGTGTGGGCCAAACTGCACAGCTTGGCAACGCCGGATGGATCGGCGGCCGGGTCAGATGAGGTCGGGGTGGCGGTGCCGGACCGGGCTGATTTCCTCCAGGGCCGCGCCGAGCCGCAGGATCGTCGCCTCGTCGTACCAGCGGGAGACGAGCTGGATGCCGATCGGCAGTTTCCCGCCGGTGGCTCCGAAGGGGAGGGAGAGTGCGGGCAGGCCGGTGAGATTGAACGGGACCGTCGCGCGCATGATGCCGCGTGCCGGGACGGTGACGTCGCCGACATCGAAGGTCTGCCGGGCGTGCGGCGGCGCGGGGATGGGGCACACGGGGCACAGCAGGACGTCGTAGTGGTCGAAGTAGCCGGAGAACATCGAGCTGAGCGCCTCGACCTGTTGCTGGGCGGCGACATAGTCGGTCAGCGTCACGTCCGGCGCGGTCAGCGCGCGCCGGATGACGCCGTGCAACTCGGGCTCGCGGCCGGCGACGGCCTGCCGGAAGTACGGCACGACCTCGGCAGTGAACAGCACCGCGCTCAGCGCGGTCGCGTCGAGGGTCTCCAGCTCGGGGAGTGGGGCCGGTTCGACCGCGCAGCCCAGGGTGCGCAGGGCGTCGGCCGCCGCGGTGACGGTGGCCGCCACGTCGCGATCCACCGGGCCGAAGGCGGGCTCGGTTGCCCAGCCCACCCGTAGCCCGGCTACACCCCTCGGCCCGGGCAGGTCGGCAGGGTGCGGGTGGTGCCGCACGTAACCGTCGACACCGTCGGGTCCCGCGAGGACCCTCAGCGCGGCCGTGATGTCCCGCACACTGCGGGCCATTGGACCGACGTGCCAGTAGCGCCGGGGAACCTCGGGCCAGTGGCCGGTGGTCGGGATGCGGCCCCGGGTGGCTTTCAGCGCGACGATGCCGGTGTCGTGGGCCGGCCCCCGCACCGAGATGGCGACATCGCTGCCCAATCCGAGCGGGGACATCCCGGCGGCGATCGCGGCTGATTCCCCACCACTTGATCCGCCTGGAGTCCGCTCGGGGTCCCAGGGGTTGAGTGACCTACCGGTGATGACGTTGTCAGTCTCGGTCCAGTAGGAGAACTCGGGCAGGTTCGTCTTGGCCAGCGGAATCCCGCCCGCCGCACGGAGTCTGGCCACCGCGGTCGCGTCTGCGGCCGGGACATGGTCCCGGAACAGGGCCGAGCCGCGTGCGGCGACCACCCCCGCCACATCCAGCGAGTCCTTGACCGTGAACGGGACGCCGTGCAATGCGCCCAGAGCCGTGCCCGCCCGCACGGCCCGGTCGGCGGCGCGCGCCGCGTCGAGTGCCCGCTCGGCGGTCACCGTCACGGCGTTGATTTCCGGGTCGACCGCCGCGATACGGTCCAGGTGCGCCTGTACCACTTCCACGGCGGATACCTGTCGTCCTGCGATGAGTGCCGCCAGCTCGGTCGCGTCCCGGTAGTACAGCTCACTCTCGCCCACGGGCAAGCCCTTCCGCCGTCAATAAGATGCAGGGCGCATTTACATCCGCAGCGTACGCCGCGGGCCTGCCAGGACGTACCAACTGCCAATAGCGGCCCGCGAGCAGGTGAAGAAGCAGGTACGACCGCCGCGCGCCGCGATACCCGGATAGGGGATGTCTCAGCCGCGTATGGTCACGCCGTGGCGCGTGCGCAGTCGGTGCAGCTCCCACAGGGAGAGTCCGGTCACCGACAGCGGGCCGCCGAACAGGGAGCAGAGCCGGGCCCACAGCGGCCCGTTGGGCAAGCCGCTCCCGGTCAGGTTGAAGACGGCGATGATCCAGACCATCACCACGGTGAGCACGGCCGGCAGCGCGGCGTGCACATAGGCGGTGTTGAAGGCGGAGCGGGCGACGTAGGCCGAGGCCAGGAAGAAGAACGGCAGGCCCCACAGTACGAACGCGAGCGCGGGGACGGCGGCCTCCGCGGGGCCGGATCCAGCAGGGGAAGGGCCTGCTCTGCGACCAGCAGACGGAAACCTCCGCCGACGATCTCGTCGAGCGGTCCTGCCGAGTTCAGCGTGCTGATGACCTTGTGGCGCGCGGCCGGGCGCGAGCTGTGCGTCGGTGAGCTCTCCGAGTCGCTCGGCTGGGTGAAGAGCCGCGTCTCGCGTCAGCTGACCCGCATGGAGAAGCGCGGTTTCGTGGCACGGACCGCGAGCGGTGCTACGGCCGCTGTACCGGGATCAAGCTGACCGCCGAGGGGCGAGATGGCGCCGATGTCGCGTCGGCCCCGCAGCGCCTCATGCCTTCTTTCCGCGGCGTCTCGTCACGGCCAGAAGTTCCGCCGCGGGGCCGACGGGGACGCGTCCCGAAGCCCAGACGGCTCGCAATTCACGGCGTAGTTCGATGCCCTCGACCTCCACCGACACAAGGCGGCCATCGGCGAGGTCGGCCCCTACCGCGAGTTCGCTGATGACTGCCGGGCCGGTTCCGGCGATCACGGCATTGCGCACGGCGGTCGCCGACCCCAGCTCCAGGAGAGGCAGCGGTTCGCCCACGCCGGCCTTGCGCAGAGCCTGGTCCAGGGTCTCCCGGGTGCCCGATCCGCGTTCGCGCAGCACCAGCGGCGCGGCCACGAGCTCGGCGACGCTCAGCGGGCGACGGCGGCGCGTCCAGGGGTGCCCCGGGGCGACCACCACGAGCAGCCGGTCGCGGGCGACCTGCCGGGCGGACAGCCCTGCCGGGGCCCGCGGTGACTCGACGAACCCCAGGTCCGCCGCTCCGCTGCGCAGCAGATCCGGAACCTGTTCGCTGTTGGTCACCTGGAGACCGACGTACAACTCCGGCCGAGTGCGGCGCAGCTCGCCGATCCAGCCCGGTACCAGACACTCGGCCACCGTCATGCTGGCCGCCACCCTCAGCTCGGCGTCCCGCTTCGTACGCAGCGCCTCCGTGCCGGTCAGCAGCCCCTCCATCTCCTGCAGGACCCGCTGCCCCCAGCCCGCCACGGCCCGGCCCGCGTCGGTGAGCTGCGACCCCCGCCGCGTCCGGTCCACCAGCACCAGGCCCAGCCTGCGCTCCAGCATGGACAGCCGCTTGCTCGCCGACGGCTGCGTAAGACCGAGCTGCGCCGCCGCACCGCTCAAGCTCCCCACGTCTCCGACCAGGACGAGCAGTCGCAGTGATTCCGGATCCGGCAACTGGCTCATAGCTCCAGGGTATGGGCCGGACCCGGTCGGCAGTCATGCCTCTTGGCTATGACCTCCTCACCATCTCGGGGCTACAACCGTGGTCCGGAGCGCATCAGAGTCGAGGCCATGAGCGAAGATCTGGACTGTCCGGTCCGTGCACGGCCGGAGGCCGAACCGGCGCGGGCGTCCCGGCCCGCCGTGACCTCTCTCGTACCTGGTCTGGCCCTCGTCCTGGCCCTCGCGGTGGCGGGCACGGCGGTGGGGAAGATGTTCCCGATCGTCGGCGGCCCGGTGGCCGGGATCGTCCTCGGTGTGCTGCTGGCCGCCCTGAAGAGGACAGGAGCGCGGTGGCGTCCCGGCATCGGTTTCGCGAGCAACCGAGTCCTGCAGATTTCGGTCGTCGTCCTGGGCTCGCAACTGTCGCCGGCCCAGATCGTCCAGGTGGGTGTCGGCTCGATTCCGGTGATGATCGGCTCATTGGTGGTCTGTCTGACCGCCGCATACGGCATCGGCCGGTGGCTCGGCATCGTCGGGGACCTTCGCGCGCTGATCGGCGTGGGCACAGGCGTCTGCGGCGCGTCGGCGATCGCGGCGGCCGCCCCGGTCATCGGCGCGGCCGGGGCCGAGGTGGCCTACGCGGTCTCCACCATCTTCCTGTTCAACATCGCCGCCGTGCTCACCTTCCCGCTGCTCGGCTACCTGCTGGGGATGAGCCAGCACAGTTTCGGCCTCTTCGCGGGGACGGCGGTCAACGACACGTCTTCAGTGGTCGCCGCCGCCACCAGCTACGGCCGGACCGCGGCGGACCACGCGGTCGTCGTCAAACTCACCCGCAGCCTCATGATCATCCCCATCTGCCTGGGACTGGCCTGGCTGGTGAGACGCCGCAACCGTGCCGCGGCGGAGGCCACGGCCCGTCCCCGGCTTCGGGTGGCCAAGCTGGTGCCCGGATTCCTGATCGGCTTCCTGCTGATGACCACGGCGAACGGCCTGGGTTTCATCCCGGCTGCCGCCCACCACGGACTCGGCGAGCTCTCGGTCTTTCTCATCACCGTCGCGCTCGCCGCGACGGGCCTGTCCACCGACCTCGCAGCACTGCGCCGCACCGGCCCCCGACCGCTCATCCTCGGTGCCTGCCTGTGGGTGGTGGTCTCGGTCACCAGCCTCCTGCTCCAACTCCTGACCGGTTCCTTGTGAGTGGGAGCCTGGCCGTGAGGTCCGCGAAGCAAGCGAGCGTATCGATCGTTGTCAGGCGGGAAGCGGTCAAGAACCTTCAGTCGCACCTTCAGTCGCATCTTCTGCGCGAGCGTGGCCAACGCGTGCGCCGCGTGCTTCGAGCCGTTGTTCAACGCCCGGCGGTACGGATGGCGAGGTTGTTCGCGGCATCGAGATGGCCTTTACCGAGCGCCTGACGGTACCGGGATTCGGCACCGGCGAGTGGCCAGTCCCTCGCCGCGGCCGCGAAGAGGGACCACGGATCTGGCTACTGACCTGGGATGCCCAGTTGGTCGGCCACGGCGGTGAGGGCCGTCCCCAGCGGGAGCGCGACCCGGGTGACGGCGTGCCGGTCGCCCCGGGTCGGGTCGAGGTTGACGATCAGCACCGGCTTTCCGGTCTGGGCGGCCTGGCGGGCGAACCGGAGTCCGGACATCACTGTCAGTGAGGAACCGAGGACCAGCAGCGAGGCCGCCTCACGGACCAGTTCGCGGCAGTGCTCGACCCGCTTCGGCGGTACGGCTTCGCCGAAGAACACCACGTCGGGTTTGAGGATGCCGCCGCAGACCGTACAGGGCACTACGCGGAAGTCCCCGACCTGTTCGTCGGTGAGGTCGGCGTCGCCGTCCGGGTTGATTCCGGCGGCCACCGGCTCGAAGCCCACATTGGCCTCCTCAAGCCGCCAGGCGAGTTCGCGGCGCGGGCTGAAGGCGCCGCAGGAAAGGCAGACGACCCGGTCCAGGCTTCCGTGGAGTTCCACGACGCCCTCGCTGCCGGCGGCCTGGTGCAGGCCGTCGACGTTCTGGGTGATCACGCCCGAGAGCAGGCCATGCCGCCCGAACGCGGCCACGGCCCGGTGCCCGTCGTTGGGGCGGGCGCGGCCGAAGGTGCGCCAGCCGAGGTGGCTGCGGGCCCAGTACCGGCGCCGGGCCTGGGCGCTGGCGGTGAAGTCCTGGTAGGTCATCGGGGTGTGCCGGCTCAGGCTCCCGCCCGCGCCCCGGTAGTCGGGGATGCCCGACTCCGTGGAGATGCCCGCCCCGCTGAGCACCAGCACACCGCCGGTGCTCAGTGCGTCGGCGACCGGTTCCAGATCCGTGCTGCCCGGCGGCAGGTCCTCGGCAGGGGTCCAGCTCAAAGTGGGGCGCATGCGCATGCCGCCAGAGTACGGAACAGGCTGCCACCACCCGCGTTCGGAGGGCCGGGCGGGGTGCTGGTGCGCGGCCGAGGCGTATTCGAGGCGCCGTCGTCGCGGCACGGATGACATCTGGCGTATACGATTCGGGGCATCTGGTCCATTATGTTCGCATTTGGGGAGTGGTGCAGTGGAGGGGATTGCCGATATGGGCGGTACCCCGGGATGGGGCCCCGTTCATCCGCCGAGGCGTGATGAGCCGGTCTTCGAGGAGCCCTGGCAGAGCCGGGCATTCGCGCTGGCGAGTCTCTCCGGCCGCATCGCGTACGGCGGCGTCAACCTGGACGCCTTCCGGCACGCGCTCGAGCGTCTGGACCGAGCCGCCTACCTGAACGACGGCTACTTCGGGCGATGGCTCAACGGCGCGGAGCTGATGCTCACCGATAGCGCCATTCTGGCGCCGGGTGCCATCGACGCCCGCGCCCGCAACCTACGGGGCGAACACGTAGCGGAGCCGCCGATCCCCGAGCCCGCGGTACCCGACTACGCGCCGACCGCCGAGGGCTCGCTGCGTTCCGTGGCCACCGCCCCCGCCTTCGCTGTCGGCGAGCGTGTACGGGCCAAGGCCATGCCGGTGCCCGGGCACACCCGGCTGCCGGGCTATGTACGGGGACACACCGGGATCGTCGAGATCGTCCAGCCCGCTTTCGTGCTGCCGGACACCAACGCCCACTTCCAGGGCGAGTATCCGCAGTACGTCTACTCGGTGCGATTCGCCTCACGCGAGCTGTGGGGCTCCGACGCCGAACCCTTCGCGCTCACCGTTGAGCTGTTCGAGACATACCTGGAGACCACCTCATGACCGCCACCCATGGCGGGGCGGGCGAGACCCTTCCCGTGGCCCTGCGTACCGAGGCGCTCGAGCAACTGCTCACCGAACGGGGCCTGATCGACCCGAAGGTGTTGGACGGGATGATCACCACCTACGAGACCAAAGTCGGCCCGCTCAACGGCGCCAAGGTCGTCGCCAGGGCCTGGACCGACCCGGAGTACCGGCGGCGGCTGCTCGACGATGGCACAGCGGCCATCGAGGAGCTCGGCTTCTCAGGGCCGCAGGGCGAGCACATTGTCGTTGTGGAGAACACCGCGACCACCCACAACGTGGTGGTGTGCACCCTGTGCTCGTGCTACCCGTGGCCGGTGCTCGGCTTGCCGCCGAGCTGGTACAAGGACCCCGCCTACCGCGCACGCGTGGTGAAGGAGCCCCGCACGGTGCTGTCCGAGATGGGGCTCGATCTCGACGACGACGTGCGGATCACCGTCCACGACTCCACCAGTGAGGTGCGCTGGTTCGTACTGCCCGAGCGTCCGGCCGGCACCGAGCACCTGTCCGAGGAACAACTCGTGCCGCTGGTGACTCGGGACGCGATGGTCGGCGTGGCCAAGGTGGCGGCGCCATGACCGCGCCGCTGGACATCGAGGGCCCGGCCGCACCGCCGCGCTCCAACGGCGAGTTGGTGTTCGCCGAGCCCTGGGAGGGCCGCGCCTTCGCCATGGCCGTCGGCCTGTACGAGGCGGGCGCGTTCACCTGGCCGCGATTCCAGGCGGCGCTGATCGCCCGGATCGCGGCCTGGGAGACCGCTCTGACACAGGACGAGCCACATCACTACTACCGGCTCTGGCTGGCCGCCCTGGAGGACGTGCTCGTCGGCCTGTGCGTCGTGTCCACGGACGAACTGAACGCACGCACCCGCGCCCTGACGCAACGTCTTCCGGGCCACGACCACCCAGGCTGACCGCGGACCTGCCCGGTGGGGAAGCGATGCGGGTCATGGCCGAAGAGGGGCAGTACCTGGTTTGGTGGTGGCGGGCCGACGGCATCACTCTGGTCCGCCGGAGGTGACCGGTGCCCGGCGGTCGGTGAGGTCCGGAGCGACGAGCCGGGCCATCGTGGGGGCGGCTCGCCGCTCGGGGACGAGGTACAGCAGCTCGACGTCCTCGCCGGAACTCCCGGAGACCGGACCCGGACCCCGGCAGTCGCAGGGCTGCTCGTCGAAACCGGCCAACCGGTTAGGCGATCTCCGACGTGCTCCCGCGGACCGACGATCAGGGTGCCGAGATTCATCGGACCGACGACGTGGTTCACCACCCAAGCGGCGGTTTCGTGCAGGACCCCTCCGGGCAACTCCCGGCGACCGGCCAGAAGGTCGCACCCAGGACACCCCGTCACATCCACGCGCACAGCCTACGCAGAGCCGCGGAAGCCTATCCGATTCTGGAGCGCCGTAGCGAGACGGTTGGCGGAGGCCGAACGGCCAGTGCCCTTATCGGGTTGCCGCTGTGCCGCACTCTGTGGAGGCTGAGGCCGTGAAGGGGCCCTGGCCGGTCGAGGATGGTCTGGCCTGTTGCCTCAGCCCGGCCCGACGCCAGGATGGAGAACTTCCCGTGATCCCCACCGATCTCTACCCCGCCGACCGTCTGGAGCGCGCCCGGGAGGCCGCTGCCGACGCGGGCCTGGGCGCGTTGCTGATCAGTCCCGGCGCCGACCTGCGCTATCTGACGGGTTACCACGCTCTTCCCCTGGAGCGGCTCACCTGTCTCGTGCTCCCCGTGGACGGCGAGCCCTTCCTCCTGGTGCCCGAATTGGAGCGGCCTGCCGCGCTCGCGTCCCCGGCGGGGAACCTCGGCATCGAGATCACCGGATGGGCCGAGACCGAGGACCCGTATGCCCTCGTAGCGGCCAGGCTGCCCGGCGGTATGGCCCGGGTCGGCGTCGACAACCACATGTGGGCCGAGAAGGTCGTCGCCTTCCGCGCCGTGCTGCCCGACACCGACCAGGCACTCGCCGGAGAGGTACTCGGCCGGCTGCGGATCCGCAAGACCGAGGCCGAGGTCGAGGCGCTGCGCCGGGCGGGCGCTGCCATCGACCGGGTGCACGCCCGCATGGGCGAGTGGCTGCGCGCCGGGCGCACCGAACGCGAGGTCGGCCGGGACATCGCGGAAGCCATCGTGACCGAGGGCCATGTGCGGACCGACTTCGTCATCGTCGGCTCCGGACCCCACAGCGCCAGTCCCCACCATGAGCTGTCGGACCGGGTGATCCTTCCCGGTGACCCCGTGGTGGTCGACATCGGGGGGACCACCGAAGACGGCTACTGCTCCGACTCCACCCGCGATTACGTCGTCGGCGAGCCGCCGGCGGAGTACCGGCGGCTGTACGAGGTGCTGTTGACCGCCCAGCGTGCCCAGACCGATGCGGTGCGGCCCGGTATCACCGCCGAGCGACTGGACGCGATCGGCCGGGATGTCATCACGGACGCGGGCTTCGGGGCGCACTTCATCCATCGCACCGGTCATGGCATCGGGCTGGAAACTCACGAGGAGCCCTACATCGTGGCGGGCTCAGCCCTGCCGCTGGAGCCTGGCATGGCCTTCTCCGTCGAGCCGGGCATCTATCTTCCCGACCGGTTCGGAGCCCGGATCGAGGACATCGTCATCTGCACCGACGACGGCGGTGAGCGGCTCAACCGCACCAGCCGCGAACTGGTCGTACTGCCCTGACCGTCCGCTACGGTCTTCAGCCGCTTCCCACCGTCCCCGAGCCGGGTTCGTTCTTGCTGCAGCCGATCAAGTACTGCCGTGTACCAGGTCGTTGACAAAGTCGATGAGCGGTAGAAATCTGTCAAAGCATCGCTGCAAAAGATAGACGAAATCACTCAAGTCTTGCACTGCGGCCGGCTCGGCACCACCGCGGCATCGTCTGGGCCTGCTGAACACCGTCATCGTCCACCAGGCGCACCAGTCCCTCATGCCTCCGTGCTCCCTGCCCCCGAGATGTGCCGCGCGTCGGTGGGCGGCGGGTGGCGGGGCCGGTTGCGAGCGCTCAGGGGAAGGGATCGAGAGGGCCTCATGAGAAGAAGACATCACGGTCGGCGGTTATCCGCCGGGCTTGTGACGGCAGGTCTGCTCACGGTCGGGCTGCTGCCCGTGACAGCCCATGCCGCAGAGGGAGCGGAAGAAGCAGCGAATCTGGCGCTGGGCAGGCCGGTGACGGCCAGTGGGGCACACGGCTCCTACCCGGCGAGCAATGTCACCGACGGCAGCCAGGCCTCGTACTGGGAGGGTCCCGCGGGCTCGTTCCCACAGTGGGTGCAAGTCGACCTCGGGAGCAAGTCGGACATCGACGAGGTGGCACTGAAGCTCCCCGCGTCGTGGGAGTCCCGCACCGAGGCGGTGAGAGTCCAGGCCAGCACTGACGGCCAGGACTTCACCACCGTGGTTCCGGACGTGCGCAAGGACTTCTCGCCATCGTCCGGGAACACCGTGGCGCTCGACGTCACGGCCGAGGCACGGTATGTGCGCGTACAGGTGACCGGCAACACGGGCTGGAACGCCGCCCAGCTCTCCGAGGTGGAGGTGCGCGGGGAGGCCGACGGGGAGCCGCCCGGAAACCCGCCCGCGGGCACCAACCTGGCCCTGCGCAAGCCGATCGAGGCGTCGTCGACCACCCAGGACTACGTCGCGAGCAACGCCAACGACGGCAGCACCTCCACATACTGGGAGGCGAGCGGCCAGTCCTCGACGCTGACCGCGAAGCTCGGCGCCGACGCCGATCTGACCGGCGTCGTCGTCAAGCTGAACCCCGATCCCGTCTGGTCCACCCGGTCACAGAGCATTCAGGTGCTCGGACGACCGGCCGGAGAGTCCGGTTTCACCTCGCTGAAGGACCGGGCCGACTACACCTTCAGCCCGTCGCAGAACAAGAACACGGTGACCATCCCGGTCACGGGACGGTACGCGGACGTACGCCTGCAGTTCTTCGGCAACACCGGCGCGGGCGGAGGACAGGTCGCCGAGTTCGAGGTCGTCGGCACGGCCGCACCCGCCCCCGACCTGACCGTCACCGAACTCGCCTGGTCGCCCGAGTCGCCCTCCGAGGCGGACGCGGTCACCGTCGAGGCGACGGTCCGCAACGCCGGGACGGCCGCCGCGCCCGCGACCACCGTGAACGTCAGCCTCGAGGGCACGGTCGCCGGCAGCGGAGCCGTCGGCGCGCTCGCGCCGGGCGCTTCGCTGAAGGTGCCGGTCAAGGTCGGTAAGCGGCCCATGGGCAGCTACACCGTCTCCGCCGTCGTCGACCCCGCCGACACGGTCGCCGAGCTCGACAACACCAACAACAGCCGCAACGCCGCCTCGAAGCTGGTCGTCGGCCAGGCCCCCGGACCGGACCTGGAGGTCACCGGCATCACCACCAACCCCGCCAGCCCGGCCGTCGGCGCCAAGGTCACCTTCACCGTCGCGGTGCACAACAGGGGCACGAGCGCGGTGTCCGCCGGATCGGTCACCCGGCTCACCGTCGGCGGGACCACGCTGAACGGCACGGCGGGCACCATCCCGGCCGGTGGCACGGCCACCGTGGCCATCGGCGGCGACTGGACCGCCACCAGCGGGGGAGCGACACTCGCCGCGACGGCCGACGCCACCGACACCGTCGCCGAGACCAACGAGGACAACAACACCTTCGCCCGCTCCCTCGTCGTCGGACGCGGCGCCGCCGTGCCGTACACCGAGTACGAGGCGGAGGACGGCCGGTACGACGGCACCCTGCTGAAGACGGACGCCAAGCGCACCTTCGGGCACACCAACTTCGCCACCGAGTCCTCCGGGCGCGCATCGGTCCGGCTCGACACCAGCGGTCAGTACGTGGAGTTCACCTCCACCACCCCGTCCAACTCGATCGTCGTCCGCAACTCGATCCCGGACGCGGCGGGCGGCGGCGGCAGGGAGGCGACCATCAGCCTCTACGCGGACGGCACGTTCGTCCGCAAACTCACCCTGTCCTCCAAGCACAGCTGGCTCTACGGCACGACCGACGACCCGGAGGGCCTGACCAATCGGCCCGGCGGCGACGCCCGGCGGCTGTTCGACGAGTCCCACGCCCTGCTCACCGACACCTACCCGCAGGGTACGAAATTCCGGCTCCAGCGGGACGCCGGTGACGACGCGGCCTTCTACATCATCGACCTGGTCGACCTGGAGCAGGTCGCGGCACCGGCCGCCAAGCCCGCCGAGTGCGTCTCCATCACCGACTACGGGGCCGTGCCCAACGACGGCATCGACGACGCGGACGCCATCCAGCGCGCCGTCACCGCGGACCAGGAGGGCGTGATCCCCTGCGTGTGGATCCCCGCGGGCCAGTGGCGTCAGGAGAAGAAGATCCTGACCGACGACCCGCAGAACCAGGGCCAGTACAACCAGATGGGTATCCGGGACGTCACCATCCGCGGTGCCGGTATGTGGCACTCCCAGCTCTACTCGCTCATCCCGCCCCAGGAGGCGGGCGGCATCAACCACCCCCACGAGGGCAACTTCGGCTTCGACATCGACGACAACACCAAGATCTCCGACATCGCCATCTTCGGCTCCGGCACCATCCGCGGGGGCGACGGCGGCGCCGAGGGGGGTGTCGGGCTCAATGGCCGCTTCGGCAAGAACACCAAGATCACCAACGTATGGATCGAGCACGCCAACGTCGGCGCCTGGGTCGGCCGTGACTACTCCAATATCCCCGCGCTGTGGGGGCCCGGTGACGGACTCGAGTTCAGCGGCGTACGGATCCGCAACACCTACGCCGATGGCGTCAACTTCACCAACGGCACCCGCAACTCGACCGTGTACAACTCCTCCTTCCGCAACACCGGCGACGACTCGCTCGCCGTCTGGGCCAACAAGTATGTGAAGGACACCTCGGCGGACATCGGCCACGACAACCACTTCCGCAACAACACCGTCCAACTGCCCTGGCGGGCCAACGGCATCGCGGTCTACGGCGGTTACGGCAACACGATCGAGAACAACCTGATCTCCGACACCATGAACTACCCGGGGATCATGCTGGCCACGGACCACGACCCCCTGCCCTTCTCGGGCAAGACGCTCATCGCCAACAACGGCCTGTACCGCACGGGCGGCGCGTTCTGGGGCGAGGCGCAGGAGTTCGGCGCGATCACCCTGTTCGCCCAGGGGCAGGACATCCCGGGGGTCACGATCCGCGACACCGACATCCACGACTCCACCTACGACGGCATCCAGTTCAAGACGGGCGGCGGCGCGATGCCCGGCGTCCAGATCGAGAACGTCACCATCGACAAGTCCAACAACGGGTCCGGCATCCTCGCGATGGGCGGGGCGCGCGGCGACGCCACGCTGACGAACGTGAGGATCACCAACTCGGCTCAGGGCGACGTGGTGAAGGAGCCCGGCTCGCAGTTCGTGATCAACGGCTCCGCGAACCGGTCCTCCGCACCGCGCGATTGAGCACCGCGCCCGGGGCGTCCGCTGCTGCCCCGGAAGGCATCGCGCCTTCCGGGGCAGCGTGCGGCTCGTACGGCGGCGGCCTGTCGTCGCGACCGACCACAACTCCGGTCAGCTCCGCAACGGTGACGGGCCCTACGTCTTCATCTCCGAGATCCCCGAGGATCGAGAGCCCCAGACGCGGATCGTGCTGAAGGCGGCGGACGCGGACGGGTTCCGTCCCGACCCCGCCGTCGAGGTGGTCACGCCGTTCGAGGACACCCATCACGGGACCAAGGAGATGACCGTCCGCGACCCCGACGGGCGCCTGTGGAGCCTCCAGGCTCCCGCCAAGAGCTGACCGCGACGAAAGGGGAACACCGTGGTGGACGAGCAGACCGGGGCGCCGGACAGTACCGCGGTGCGGACCGCTCTCTGGCGGGCCATGCATGTCCAGGTCGACCCACCGCCGCATGTGTTCGAGGACGAGATCGGCCTGCGGCTGGCGGCCCCCGACGCTGACTGGCGCCGCCGCCCCGACATGGACCCGGACGCCACCAGAGGGTTCCGGGCGGCCATGGTGGCCCGCGCCCGTTTCATCGAGGACCTGATCGACGAGCGCGCCGACCACGGCGTCACGCAGTACGTCATCCTGGGGGCCGGTCTGGACACCTTCGCCCAGCGCAGGCCGGAGGCCGCCTCCCGCGTACGGGTCTTCGAGGTCGACCAGCCCGGCCCGCAGGCATGGAAACGCCATCGCCTGGACGAACTCGGCTATGGCATCCCCGACTGGCCGCACCTGGTGCCGGTCGACTTCGAGGCGAGCGAAGACTGGCTGAAGCAGCTGGCCGCCGCCGGCTTCGATACCGGCAGACCCGCGGTCATCGTCTCCACCGGCGTCAGCATGTACCTCACCGAAGACGCCATCGCGGCCACCCTGCGCCAGATCGCCGGGCTCGCACCCGGCTCGACACTCGCCATGACCTTCCTGCTGCCGGTCGAACTCCTCGACGCCGCCGACCGCCCCGGCTTCCGGGCGAGCATGGAAGGCGCGCAGGCATCCGGGACGCCGTTCATCAGCTTCTACAAACCGCCCGAGATGCTGGAACTGGCCCGCGAAGCCGGTTTCGCGGACGTCCGGCATGTGTCGGGGGCCTCGCTCGCCGAGCGCTACTTCGCCGATCGCACCGACGGCCTCCGCCCATCGAGCGGAGAGGATCTGCTGCTGGCCACGACCTGACGCGCACTGCTCTAAGCGCTCCGCGGGAAGTGCCGCGAGATGCCGTCGTGCGTCTGCGGCCGCATCGTGGCTGGTCGCGCAGTTCCCCGCGCCCCTTCGGGGCGCTGCCCGAACCGTAGTGGACTTCCTCCGACCTGCTTAGGGGGCGCGCAGTGCCCGGCGCCAGTAGTCGGTGACGGTGTGGCGCAGCCGTGCGGTGTCCACGGTGTGAGGGTCGAGGAGGTGTTGCAGGCCGATTCCGCGCAGCTGTCCGAGGATCGCGATGGCGACGTCGTCGGGGCCGATGTCCGTGCGTACGTCGCCGTCGGCGATGCCGGCGGCGACGTCGGTGCGCAGGTCGGAGCGGAATGCCTCGTCGCGCTCGCGGAAGATCGGGGCCAGTTCGGACGCGGTGGCCGCTTCGGCCCACAGCAGCAGGAAGGCCCGGTTCATCGTTCCGGCACCCCCGGAGGCCCCGATGTAGCCGTCGACGAGTCGCAGGAGCCGGTCCAGTCCGGGTGGGAGGTCCGCGAGCCCGGGGACGAAACCGGCTTGCGTCGCGCGGGCCAGTCGCTCGATGAGGGTCTGCTTGGACCCGAAGTGATGGGTGACGATCCCGCGGCTGTACCCCGCCTGTTCGCCGACCCGTGCCAGCGTCAGCGACCGCACACCGTGCTCGACGACCAGTTCGGCGGCGGCGTTGAGCAGCGCCGCTTCGGCCTGGGCGCGGCGCTCCTGCTGGGTACGGCGAGTGGTGACCATGCGGATACCTTAACAAGTAACTTGCGTGTTGGCCGACAAGTATGCGTTGGTCCCGAGCGATCCTATGCGTTGATCCTGAGGCCTTATGCGTTGATCCCGAGCGGTCCATGGGCAGCGTGCGCGATGAGTTCGGGCGGCGGCTCGGGTCTGCCCTGACATGACTCGAATCATCGCTGATATCTCGGTCTCCCTCGACGGCTTCGTCACCGGGCCCGACCCCGGCCCGGACAGCGGTCTGGGCACCGGCGGCGAGGCCCTGCACACCTGGGCGTTTTCGGACGACCCCGACGACCGCCGGGTCCTGCGTGAGGGGACCGTCCGCTCGGGCGCCGTCGTCCTCGGCCGTCGGCTCTTCGACGTGGTCGACGGGCCGGGCGGCTGGGACGACACGATCGGCTACGGCGCCGGCGAGGTTGGCAAGCCCGCGTTCGTCGTCGTGACGAGCTCGCCGCCGGAGTCGGTACGGCTCACCGACCTCGACTGGACGTTCGTCACCACCGGTCTGCCCGACGCCGTGGCCGCCGCGCGCGAGCGCGCCGAGGCGGCGTCGTCGGACAGCGGCAAGGACCTCGACGTCGTCCTCATGGGCGGCGGCGCCACGGTCGGCTCGGCGCTCGAGGCCGGGCTGGTCGACGTGCTGTCGCTGCACCTAGCGCCCGTCGTGCTGGGCGCCGGAACGCCACTGTTCACCGGCGGAGCGCCGCGCACACTGGTCCAGCGGAGCGTGACCTCGACAACGACCGCGACGCACCTGACCTACGACATCCTCTGACGACGTCCGACGTCGCCGCGGAACCACCTCTCAGGTTGTTTCGCGTTTGGCGTGGAGGACTTCACGGGCCTGTTCGGCGGCGCGGGTGATGCTTTCGCTGATGAAGTCGAGAAAGCGGGCGATGTTCTCCAGGCGGGTGGCGGCGGGGGTGTGGGGGCCGAGGACGGCGACGCCTTGGCGTGCGGTTTCGACGAGCTGGTCGTTGGATCGGGCGCTGGCGATCGTCGCCTGGTAGAAGAGCTCGTCGTCGACGACGTAGCGGTCACGGCGGCGCTCGTCCCGTTCTCGGCGGACGAGGCTCTGGCTCTCCAGGAAGGCGATCGCCTTGGAGATGGACGCCGGGCTGACCTGGAGGCGCTGGGCGAGTTGGGACGCGGTGAGGCTGCCCGCGTCGGTGGTGAACAGACAGGTCAGCACCCGGGCCGTCATCTTGGGCAGACCCGAGGCCATGAGGACGGTGGTGAGCGTCTCCTCGTACTCGGCCACAGCCTCGGCGTCGCGCCCGTGTGGCTGGGGGACCGGCGCGGGCCCGCGCGAGGAGGCGGGCCTGCGCCGGTGGGCGCGGCGTTCGGTGGCGCGGTGGGCCAGGTCGGCGCGGTAGGCGGTGGGGCCGCCGTTGCGCATCACCTCACGCGTGATCGTCGAGGTCGGACGGCCGAGGCGCCGGGCGATCTCGGCGTAGGGGAGGCTGTCGGCCAGCCCCAGCGCGATCTGCTGGCGTTCCTGCTGGGTGAGCCTGCCTCCCGGCATCGCGGTCTCCTTGGTGATCGTTCGTGGTGGTCTCTGCCCCCAGGGTAGCGTTCACTTCTCACTCATTGCAATGACCGTGGTGGTCGTCGTTGCGTTACTGTCAAGGCCATTGCAACATATTTACTGCTTACACCTGGGTGGATGGCGATTCTATGCAACGAACTCGTTGCCGAGACATGGAAAGCAACGTAGCGTTTCTGGCATCAGAAACACCGAGCGAGCACAGGAGAGCATGATGCAGAAGTTCGACACCCCCGCCCCGATCCGCGTCGTCCTGGCCATCCCCGCCGGACGCGTCCAGTTCATCGCCGCCGACCGCGCCGACACCACCGTCGAGGTCCTGCCCGCCAACCCCTCCAAGAGCCGCGACGTCCAGGCCGCCGAGCAGACCACCGTCGCCTGCGCCGACGGCGTCCTGCGGATCCACGCCCCCGAGCCCAAGAACCAGTTCATCGGCCCCTCCGGATCCCTGGAGGTCACCGTCCAACTGCCCGCGGGCTCCCGTGTCGAGGCCAAGGCCGCCGCCTCCGAGCTGCGTGGTGTCGGCCGCCTCGGTGACGTCGCCTTCGACGGCGCGCACCGCCAGATCAAGATCGACGAGGCCGCGAGCGTCCGCCTCACCGCGCTCGACGGCGACGTCGAGGTCGGCCGGCTGGGCGGCCCCGCGGAGATCAGCACCGCACGGGGTGACATCCGGATCGCCGAGGCGGAGCGCGGCAGAGTCGTGCTCCGCACCCAGTCCGGCGACATCTCGGTCGGTGCCGCCGTCGGCGTCTCGGCCGCCCTGGACGCCGACACCGGCTACGGCCGCGTCAGCAACGCCCTCAAGAACGATGGCACCGCCGAACTCGACATCCGCGCCACCACCTCCCACGGCGACATCACCGCACGCAGCCTCTGACGGAGCGGAACCAGGACCACCCGGCCGGGCGCACAAAGGACTTCCCGGCCATCGCCCGGAGGCATTGACATGTTCACGGGCTGTCCTTATGGTCCAGGCCATCCTGTCCGTATGTGGGAACTGTGTTCTCATCCATGAACAGAAGAGGTCATCGGATGGCACGAACCAGAACCGCGTTACTCAGTGTTCTCGCCCTGCTGGCCGGTCTGCTGAGCCTTCAGCTCAGCGGACCGGCCCCGCGGGCCACGGCCGCGCCGGCCGCCTTCACCCACCCCGGGGTGCTGGTGAGCCGGGCTCAACTCGACTACGCCCGCTCGAAGGCGCAGGCCGGCCAACAGCCCTGGAAGGCCGCCTACGACGACATGATGGGCAGTTCCTACGCCTCGCTGTCGCGTACCCCCCAACCGCGCGCCGTCGTGGAGTGCGGCTCGTCGTCCAACCCCAACCACGGGTGCACCGAGGAGCGCCAGGACGCCATCGCGGCCTACACCGACGCGCTCGCCTGGTACTTCACCCGGGACAGCAGATACGCCAAGAAGTCGATCGAGATCATGGACGCCTGGTCCTCCACGATCACTGATCACACCAACAGCAACGCCCCGCTGCAGTCCGGCTGGTCCGGCGCCACCTGGCCGCGCGCCGCCGAGATCATCAAGTACACCTACGACGGCGGCTGGCCGGGCGCCGGACGCTTCGCCACCATGCTGCGGAACGTGTACCTCCCCGAGGTGATCAACGGTGCCGTCACCAAGAACGGCAACTGGGAACTGGTGATGACCGAGGTGGCCATCGGCATCGCGGTCTTCCTCGACGACCGCTCCGCCTACGACAAGGCGGTCAGCACGTACCTCGACCGCGTCCCGGCGTACGTATACCTGACCAGCGACGGCGATCTGCCCAAGCCGCCCGCGGACAGCAGCATTGACACCGAGGCCGAGATCATCAAGTACTGGCAGGGCCAGAGCACCTTCGCCGACGGCCTCGCCCAGGAGACCTGCCGCGACTTCGGGCACACCGGCTGGGGCATCGCCTCCATCGCCGACATCGCGGAGACCAGCCGCATCCAGGGCCAGGACCTCTACCCGAAGATCCAGGACCGGCTGCGCTACGCACTGGGCTTCCACACCGCCTACGAGAACGGCACCGCCGTGCCGTCCTGGCTGTGCGGCGGCTTCGTCAAGAAGGGCCTCGACCAGGTCGCCGAGGTCGGCTTCAACGCCCTCCACAACCGCCTCGGCATCAGCATGTCCAACACCCAGAAGTACACCGAGGCCCACCGCCCGTCCGGCACGGACAACTACTTCAACGCCTGGACGACCCTCACCCACGCGGACAACCCGTCCTGACCGAACGGTGCCCCGGCCCCCCGCTACCGCCGGGGGGCCGGGGTGCGGGAGCGGTGGACGAGTCCCGAGGAGCAGTGCAGCCGCCTGCCGAAGGAGAAGCCCGGCCCCTTCCAGCACGGCGTCAGACCGAGCGCGGCCGGGCCGATAACGAGTAGCGGCCGAGAGGATACTCAGCGCCCTGGCGGGGGCCTCAGTCGCTATGGGCGACCTGCTCGGGATCGGCGTCGAGCGCATCGAGTACTGCGTCGCCGTTCGCCCTCGCCCACTCGGTCAGCATGTGGATCGGATCGATCAGCGTCGCCCCGAGCGGGGTGAGCTCGTACTCGACGCGGGGCGGCACCTCGGCGTAGGCGTGGCGGCGGATGAGTCCGTGCGCCTCGAGCCGTCGGAGCGTCTGGGTGAGCATCTTGCGGGAGATGCCGCCGATCAGCTCGATCAGCTCGCCATGGCGCACCGGGCCCTTGCTGAGGCCGTAGAGCACGACCGCCGTCCACTTGTCGGCGATGAGCTCGACCGTCAAACGCGCCGGACAGTCGGCGAGAAAGGGACCACCGGGACCGAAGCCGCTCATGGCGCCTAAGGTACCTGCTGGTTCCTATCGGAAACATAGCCTGGGTTCTCTCCCCATTCAAAGCCAGGAGAGTCATGCGAGTCATCACCCAGCAGACGTTCGGCGGTCCCGAGGTGCTCACCATCGTGGACGCGCCCGAGCCCCAGCCCCTCCCGACCGAGGTTCTCGTCCGCGTCAAGGCGATCGGGCTGAACCCGCTGGAGGCGCTCCTGCGCGCCGGCGAGTTCCCCCCGCTGATCGGCCAGCCGCCGTTCATCCTCGGCTGGGACATCAGCGGCGTGGTCGAGGAGGGGTCGCTGACGTGGCGGTTCAGGCCCGGCGACGAGGTGTTCGGGATGCCGCTGTTCCCGCGGGCGGCGAGCGCGTACGCCGAGGTCGTGTCGGCGCCGGCGTTGCACCTGGCACGCAAGCCGGCGTCGCTCTCGCACGTCGAGGCGTCGGCGCTGCCGGTCGTCGGGCTGACGGCGTGGCAGGGCCTGGTCGACCTCGGCGGCGTGACCGAGGGCGACCGCGTCCTGGTCCACGGCGGTGGTGGCGGGGTCGGCCACGTCGCGATCCAGATCGCGAAAGCGCTCGGCGCGCACGTGATCGCGACCGCCAGCGGGAGCAAGCGGAAGTTCGTCGAGGAGTTCGGCGCCGACGAGGTGATCGACTACACGGCGGTCGACTTCACCGAGGCGGTCCGCGACATCGACGTCGTGCTCGACACGATCGGCGGCGACACCGTCGAGCGGTCGCTCGAAGTGCTCCGCCCAGGCGGTCACCTGGTGACGGCGGTCGCCGAGGAGGATTCGGAGCTCGTCGCCAAGTACGAGGCGGCCGGCATGCGCTTCAGCGGCATCGCGGTCGACCCCGATCCGGTCGCCCTGCGAGGTCTCGTCGAACTCGTCGAACAGGGCAGGCTCCGGGTCCATGTGCAGGAGACGTTCCCGTTCGAGCGCGTCGCCGACGCGCACCGGCTGCTCGACGGCGGTCACCTCCAGGGCAAGCTCGTCCTCACCGTCTGATCCCGTCGTGAGGCCTCGCGTGAGCGAGGCCCCAACGTCATGACCGACGCGGCGTGCGCATCGTCCTGCGGCCGAGCCTGGACGTGGTACTCGAGCAGACCGCCGCGGACATCGCAGTTGGGCTGCGGGAAGGCCGTTTCATGCTGCCGTAATCATTGCTCCGGTCTCCCAGTCCCCCCGAACAGCGGCTCCGGCCGCAGACATCAACGCTCCGGAGAGAACTCCGGCAGCACGCCCTTGGTGAGCAGGAAGCATCCGTACGGCCTGTCCTCGCCCGTGATGACCACCGCGAACGCGGAGCGGGCGCGCGCATAGAACGCGTGGCGCTCGACCGCCTCCACCGCGACGGGGCGGTCCGATGCCTCCTTCGCGGCGGCGATGAAGTCCGTCTGTACCGGCGGCTCGGCGGTGGCGTCGCCGACGACCTCCATCCTCGCGATGGGCTCGGGGATGAACGTGTCGAGCGGCAGCAATGCGAGCACCGCCCGGCCCGCCGAGACGACGTCGGTGCCGTCCAGCCGGATCACGCGGTCGTTCACGGAGTGCGCGGGGAAGTTCCTGTCGACGATGGCGATGGTGTCTCCGTGTCCCATCTGCGCGAGCGTGTACAGCAGGTCCGGGGTCAGGAGCGGGTCGAGTCCTTTGAGCACGTTGGATCACCCTTCCGTGATCGAGGATGAGCGGGGGCCGGAGCCGGAACCGTCCGGGGACGCACCGAGGTTCGGACTCTTGAGCGCGTGGCGCAGCAGTGGCGGCGCGAGCAGCCCGCACGGCTCGGGCTCGGCGCGGAGCCCGGTCCCGGCGTAGTAGCGGTTGGCCGCCGACGGCGCGACCCGGATGCGGAGTTCGTTCCCCCCGGGCCGCAGGGTGTGGGCGGGGATCGTTATGCGGTACGGCGCCCAGGCGCGCTCCGCCACACGCATGCCGTTCACGGACACGGTCACGGCTCCGGCGACGGCCGGGAGCGTCAGCTCCAGGGGGACCGGCGTGTCGAGCTCGATCTGCCGCACATAGTCGGCGGTGCCCGCGAAGGCCGGAAGGCCCTGTCGCTCCCAGCCGCGTGTCACCGCGATGTCGCGGCGGGTGCCCGCCTCCTCGTACGCGTCCTCGGCGACCTCGAGCAGCCAGCCGGATTGGAGCGTCTCCGGCGCCGACCATTCCGGCCTGCCGTGAGCGGCCGCGGCCTCGGAATCCTCCGTGGCGTCCGCCCGACCGGAAGCGGGCTCCGCGTCCCTGCGCACACGCAACAGGCGCAGCGCGTTCTGCTCCAGCCGCAGCGCGACCGGGTTCTCGGCTGCTTCGAGGGTGCGCACGGTGCCGTCGGAGGCCTCCCATTCCTCGATGTGCCAGGGCCCGTAGGGCAGCAGGAGTTCCACGGTGCCCTCGGTCTCGGTGAAGCACGCGAAGCGGAAGCCGCCGGCCGCGTCCGGGCCGCCGCGCCACCGCACCGCCGAGCCCGCGGGGACGCGCAGCGTTGGCTCAGTCCGCTCACGCTGCGCGGCAAGCCCGCGCAGGACCGCCTCCTCGGGGACCGCATGGAACATCTCCACGGCGGGGGCGAGGTCCGCCCAGTCCTCGGCGGCGGTCTGTGGGCCCTCCTGGTAGACGGCGGGCGTCGCGCCGCCGGCGAGCACCCGTACCCCCGATTCGGTCAGACGGCGAAGCTGACGCAGCGACGCCGCCGAGCGCAGCGTTGTCACGGCGGGGAGTACGAGCGCCCGGTACCGGCGGTCCCCGAAGCACACCGCGCCTTCCTCCACAGCGGCGGCGTCGAGATCGCGTTCGTCCACGAGGTGGAAGCCCACCCGGGATTCGGTGAGCGCGCGGGCCCACTCGCCCATCGCCGACGCCTGCTCGCTGAGCTGCCCCGCGGTCCACACCGTACGCAACGGGTACAGGACCGCCACGTCGCTCTGTGGTGACACCGGTTCGAGGAATTCGCTCAGCCGCGCGCTCTCGAGCGCGAACCGCGGGTGATGATCGGCGAACCACGGCTCGAAGTTGATGCCCGGGGGGAAGTCGAAGCGCGGATTCCGCAGCGACTCGTGATCGTCTCCATGGCCGTGGGTCTGGTAGAAGCCGTGGAAGATCATCTGTCGCATGCCCTGCAGATGGTGGTTGATCGCCGTTGTGCGCAACTCCTGCAAGGTGAGCCCCCAATGGCCGGACCACGGGGTCCCGCCTTCGGGCGGGGTGACGAAGTACTGCTCGACCATCGTCCCGCCGCGGCCGTGGTGGCGGGCGACCGAGTCGCCGAACACGGGGCTGAGCTGCACCAGGGCGTCCTGCGCGTCCACCGCGGTGAGGTCGCGGTAACCGTCCACGCCGAAGTGGTCGAGTCCGAAGTTCACGCGCAGGTCCCAGTTCGCGAACGCGGTGTCGAGTGCCCAGCCGCCGACGTGCCCGAGGACTTCATGGCCGGACTGACGCAGGCCGTGGGCGTGGCTCCAGGTGCGCAGCTTGCCGAGGAACGTCTCCATCGCGTAGCCGCTGAAGTGCTCGTAGAACTGGGCGCGGAGGCTCAGCCGCTCCGGGTCGTCCCCGTCGAGCACGGCGGCGAGCACCTGGGGGGTCCGCCCGCCCCAGCGCTCCCGGATCGAGACGGCCAGGCTCTCGTGGAACGGCATCGCCGAACGCAGGTCTCCCGTGCGCTCCGCCCAGTCGTAGTACACGGCGTGCGGCTGGTCGAAGAACATGTAGGCGACGGTGGAGCCGAAGAAGTCGCCCAGGGCGTCGGCGAAGGGCTGGTAGCCGGCCTCGATGAACCGATCGACCGCGACCGGGTCGACGGGGTTCACGAGCCGGGAGGTCGCGCAGCGGGCGGAGACGAACACGATCGCCTCCGAGCCGTCCGCCACGGGCTCGACGAGGCGGACACGGCAGCTGTCGGCGGCGCCGTCCACGCGGTCGACGAGCTCGGGCCGCTCGGCGGCCGTGCCCTGCTCCCCCTCCACGGCTTCCACGGTTTCCACGGCTTCCACGGCTTCTACGACGAGCGCGTACTCGACCCGCCAGTCGGCCCAGGCGACGACGCCGCCCTCGTAGTGCCAGTCCATCGCGGCCGGGCCGAGGTTCTCCGTCGCCGAGCGGATCCCGCTGAGCGAGCCCTCGCTCGCGCCCGCGGGGACCCGCACCCAGAACAGGTGCCGTTCGCGCAGCTCGTCGTGTCCGGTCACGGCCCGGCCCGCGGCGTGACCGGTCTGCCAGTTGTAGTCGTCGTAGATGCCGACGATCATGCCGAGCTCGGCGGCCGTTTCGACGGCCGCACGGCACGCGGCGAGGTAGTCGTCGTCCAGGTAACCCCCGATCGGGTACGACAGCCGCGCCTGCACCTGGAAGCTCCGGATCCCGGCGTCGTGCATCTGCCGCACCTGGGCGCGGATCGTGTCCTCGTCGGGCAGCCGGTGCCAGAACCAGTAGGCGGCGGGCGCATGCCAGGGGTCCGGGTTCCGGAATCGGTGCAGCGCGGTCTCATGTGCGGACGAGGCGGATGAGGCGGACGAGGCGGACGAGGTGGGCAAGGGGGTCAGCTCCTCGAGCGGCGGCGAGGCCCGCGCGGGCCTCGCCGCCACGGGTCGGTCAGCGTTCGGTGAAGTCGGCCGCGTTCCTGCCGGCCGCGTCGGGGGTCGGAACCTCGAGCCCGCCGTCCCCGCGAGCGGCGTCTCCCGCGGTCACGAGCGAGTAGTCGGGCTTCGGGTCCAGCCGGAGTCCGAACGTGAGGATCGCGTAGAGCGCGGCGCCGAGCACCAGGGCGATGACGATGCCGAGCCCGCTCGACCCGAACACGCCGGTGCGGGCCTCCTCGGTGAGGAGGAACCCCGTGATCTTCGCGAAGTTCGGGTCGGAGCTGGTCACGAGGCCGAGACCGACGACGGTTCCGGTGATCAGACTCAGAATCGCCGTCCAGCGCCCGTCGCGGCCGCCGTAGCCGCGCGGATTCGCCAGGTCGGTGTTCCAGCCCATGCGGCGCTGCCGGATGAAGTCGATGAGCTGGATGCCGCCCATGGTGCCCATCATCACGGCGATGAGCGACAGGAACGACTGGAACGTCGCGAGGAACGAGGTGGAGATGAACAGCAGGTAGAAGGCGCCCGCCGCGATGATGATCGCGTTGATCGCGGTCGTCACGGAGCGGCGCAGCGGTACGCCGACGGCCATGAGCGCGAGGCCGGAGCTGTACATGCCCGTGATGGCGGCCGAAACGAGCGAGATGACGATCACGACGGAGAAGGGAACGAAGAACCACATCGGCAGGAGCGCGGTGAGCGCCCCGATCGGGTCGGACGCTGTGGCGGCACCGAGCTTGGAATCCCCGCCGACGAGAAGCGCGCCGACGGCGAGAAGGATGACGACCGGCAGGCTGAGCCCGGTGACCGTCCAGCTGATCACGCCGCGCGCCGGGGTCTCGCGCGGGAGGTAGCGGGCGAAGTCGCCGCCGTAGTTGAGGAAGCCGAGGCCGACGAGGGTCATCGCCATGATGATGCCGCCGATGAACACCAGCGGTCCGCCCGCAGGGGTGTCACCGAGGTGCGCCCACGCGATCTCGGGCACCATGAATCCGAGGAACGCGACCGTCATGATGCCGGTCACCCAGGAGATCCAGACCTCGACCTTCATGATGAGTTCGTGGCCGAGGACGGAGACCGTCATCGTCAGGGCGAGCACGAGCACGAACCACAGCACGATCGTGGATGTGGCGCTCGACCCGTCCGTGTCGGCGAACACCGACGGCCACAGCTTCGCGAACAGGTTCGCACCGGTGGTTGAGGCAAGTGTGATGATCGTCACCTTCCAGCCCATATTGGACAGGTAGGCGAAGAACGCGGGGATCCTGTTGCCCTTCATGCCGAACGCGAAACGCGTCTGGGCGAGGGTCGGCAGTCCCGTGCGGGGCCCGCCGACCGCGAGGATGCCGACGAGGGTGGCCGAGATGAGGTAGCCGGCGGTCCCGGCGACGATCGTCTGCCAGACGTTCAGACCGAGGCCGAAGACGAAGATGCCGTAACTGATGCCGAGGATCGAGATGTTCCAGGCGAACCACACAGCGAACAGGCCCCGTGGCTTCCCGCGCCGTTCGGCATCGGGAACGGGATTGACGCCGTTCGATTCGACGGTCGTGCCTCTACGACCTTGCTGAGCCTGAGTGCTCATGGAAGGGCGCCTTTCGACGTATGGCGATGTGGGGAGGAGCGGATGGTCGAGCTTCGAGCCCGGGGAAGTCGTGGGTTCGCGTTCGAGGGGCGCGTCGACCGCGTCCGGGGGCGACGCGGCTCCGTGTGGGACGTGCGCCGTGCGCGGTGACCGTCGTCGCGCCCGCGGTGGGAGGCGTGTACGGCGGTGAGGCGGAGCGCTAAGCGGCGGGGTGGACCGCTAAACCGCCGGTGAGAGGGGTGGCGAGCGCGCCGGGGCCGAGGCCGGGGTTCACCGGTCCGACGACAGGCCCCCGTCCGCCGGCCCCGGGGGCCTGCGGCGGGTGATCGTAGCGTACGCTCATCGCCGGGAAAACCATTTCCGAACCCAAGCACGCCTTTCCCTGCCGCGTCAATGGGTCGCCGGGACCGTCCTGATAACATCGGCCGGCCGGAATCAGGGGAGAGATGCAGGATGGGCGCGCGCATAGGCTTGAAGGACGTGGCGTTGCGCGCGGGGGTATCAGTGCCGACGGCGAGCCGTGTGCTGTCCGGCGTTCAGCGCAATGTCGATCCGGAGCTGGCGCTGCGGGTGCGGAACGCATGCGAGGAACTGGGCTACCGGGTGAACGCGGCGGCGCGGGCGCTGCGGATTCAGTCGACGGATTCGTTGGCCCTTGTCGTTCCGGCGATCGCGAACGCGTACTTCGCGGAGCTGGTGTCGGCGTATTCGCGCCGCCTGGATCTTCAGGGCAAGCGGCTGGTGACGATCGACACGGGCGAGAGCCCGGAGACCGAGCAGCGTCAGCTCGGCGCCATGGATCGGGTGCTGGTGGACGCGGTGCTCGTGGTGCCCGCGGCGTTCGAGCGGAGTGGCGCGGCGATCACGGAGCTCGCGCGGTCCAACCGCGTCGTGCAGGTCGACCGCCGCGCACGAGGCGTGGAAGCGCCGTCGGTACGGCTCGACAACGCGGAGGGGGTCCGCCTGCTCGTGGAACACCTGCGGGCGCGGGGCCGCCGCAGCATCCTGATGGTCGACGCCCAGGAAGGCTCCTCGTCGAGCATCGAGCGCACAGCCGCGTTCCGCGCGCTCGCCGGGCCGGACGACCGGGTTCTGGAAATGCCGAACTTCACGGTGGCGAGCGGCACCGACGCGGCGAAGCTCCTGCTCGCGAACCCCGGCGACACAGACGCGATCATCTGCACCGCCGACACCGTCGCGCTCGGCGTGCTGACGGCGCTTCAGCACGCCGGTAAGCGCGTGCCCGCCGAGTACGCGATAACGAGCTTCGACGGCACGTACATCTCCGACACCGCCGCGCCGGGGCTCACCACCCTGGGCTCGACCGCCGAGCGCATGGTCGAGGCCTCCCTCGCCCTCCTCGACGGCGGCAGCGATGACGTCGTCCTGAAACCCGAGCTCGTGGTCCGCGGTTCCAGCGGCTGACCACGCCCCGGGCGGGAGCATGGGCGCCCGCTGGACCCATGCTCCCCACCCGCGGAATGGAGGCCGACGGTCAGATGCGGTCGGCCGCGATGAGCAGGTACTGGAAGGAACCGTCCTTGTAGGAGTTGATGAACGCCTTTTCAATGCCTGTGGCCAGTGAGGACGTGGCCCGCAACTCCCAGTACGGCAGGGTCGCGGGGGTGAGGTCGATGACGGCCTGCGGTACGAGGCGGTTGTCGGCCATGGCGCGCAGGTATTCCCGGCGGGAGTGGATGTTGCACTCGAAGTGCGCGTTGATCTGGGAGACATACTTCGAGGGCTGGCCGTAACGCGGGTTCCAGCAGCCGGTGATGGTCACGTAGCGGCCGCCGGTCGCGAGGATGCGGGAGTGCTCGGCGAAGAGGTCTTCCAGGTCCACGTACATGCTTGACTCGTTGTTCCACGAGGCCGCGGCCCGCCCGGTCTCGAAGGGCGTACCGAGCATGTCGCAGACGCGGGCGTGGACGTGGTCCTCGATGCCGAGTTCGCGGGCGCGCTGGTTGGCGAAGTCGGCCTGCTTGGCCGACAGCGTGACGCCCTCGACCCGGCACCCGAAGCGCTGGTGGGCCATGACCATCGAGCCGCCACGGCCGCAGCCGGCGTCAACGAGTGTGTCGTCACGTTCAATGGGGCCGAGGTGGTCCAGGAGGAGTTCGGCCTGTGCCGACTCCAGGCGGTGGAGCTCGGCGATCAACTTCTTCTCGTATGTGCCGGCATCGGCGTCGCCGAGGGCGGTGCGGTCGACGTCTCCGATGCCGTAGTGGTGGTGGTAAAGGCCGTCCACATCGCCGAGACGCAGGTTCACGGGCCTGGCCTCGTGGTCCCAGTAGCGGGCGATGTCCCCCTGGTAGGGGGTCGCCGGGGCGGGGATGAACATGGCGGCGCTGGAGGAGGTGGCGACGTCGGCGCCGAGGTCGGTGCTGGTCACAGATGGTTCCATTCTTCTTACCAGAAATCGGGCAGGCTGTAGCGGAAGGTGTTGGTCTGGTGCCAGTAGTGGTTGCCGTCGACCCACGCGGCCACCCCCCGGAGAAAGCGCTGCACGGTCGGGACGGGGAAGGCGACGGCCACGGCCGCGGCTTCGGCCTCGAAGTCGTGCATGAGGTCGTTGTGGACCTCGACCGCCTTCAGATAGGCGTCGCGGTCGGAGAGGCCCTCGCGTTCGGCGATCACCACGGGCAGGTTCAGATGCCGGCCGGGGCCGGCGAGTTCCTTGGTGTACGAGTACAGGTCGTTCACGATGGTGGTGGCGTTTCCGGCGAGCGCGATGACCCGCTGCATGGCGGGCCGGGCGTGCAGATCGGCCGGTAGTTCGTAGCCGCCGACGGTGTCGGTGATGGTGGGGCACGGGCGGAAGTTGTTGAACTGGCGCATCGTCAGGTACTCCCACACCTCGGGGACATGGTCCGTCTGCGCCCAGGCGGCCTCGGCGAGGTACCCCATGTGCAGACGGGCCATGTCGTGCCGGTACCGGTCGGCCTGGGAGGGGCTGGACGCCTGGACGAAGTACTCCATGGCTGAGCGGTAGGCGCGTCGGGGCGCGTCCGAGTGGAGCGACTCCGTCCACCGCGGCTGGTACTCCTGCGTCGTGTGCAGGGCGTCAAGGGCGGTGTGCGCCAGCAGAAGGCGTCCGCCGAGGCCGATGGGCGAACCTCCGTGGTCCTCGCAGTAGCAGTCGTCCACCGCGTTCTCCGCCACCATCAGGCGCGTGGCGAGCATCAGATGGTCGACGGTGGGAGCGTCCGGATGACAGGCGACCATGTAGCGCCCCACGGAGAAGCCGTCGAACTGCTCCTCCCACTCCTCGGGGTACAGGTCGACCTCGTCCAATGCCCAGGCCTTGATCCTGCGGCTGACCTCCTCCACCCGCACGGGGTCGGGCTCCGGCACCGGGTGGTGATAGAGGCCCGGGATCGGGTTGCCTTCCGCTGGAACCGCCGACGGCGTCGGTGGCGTCGGCGGCTCCTCGCGCCGGGCCAGGCGCAGGCCTGCCGTGCCGAGGCCGCTCGGACCACGCAGGATCCGTTCAACGTCGGCGCCGGGTGTCCGCACCCCGGCGGCAGGAATGTCGACGGGAGGCGGGGCGGACGCGGACGGCACAGGGGGGCGGACACCGGTGGCGGCCTTGATGTCGTGGGCGCGGGCGGCGGCTTCGGCGAGGA
>NZ_JAAAYH010000540.1:0-5061 GCF_018035285.1 Streptomyces sp. MK37H
CAGCGGCTGGTGAAGGGCGTATGGCCGCCGCGGCTCACCCGTGCGCAGCTGATCGTCGCCCTGCTTCTCTTCGGCCTCGGCCTGGGCCTCGCCATCCAGGTGCGCTCGACCAACGAGAACAGCGTGCTGCGCGGGGCCCGGCAGGAGGACCTGGTCCGGATCCTCGACGAGCTGGACTCGCGTACCCAGCGGCTCCAGGACGAGAAGCGCCGCCTCGAGAACCAGCGCACCGAGCTGGAGAACAGCTCGGACCAGGCCGAGGAGGCCCGGAAGCAGACGCTCCAGAAGGAGCAGCAGCTGGGCGTGCTCGCGGGTACGGTGGCAGCACAGGGTCCTGGTATCACGATCACCATCGACGACTCCCGGGGCTCCGTGGAGTCGGACATGCTGCTCGACACGGTCCAGGAGCTGCGCGCGGCGGGCGCCGAGGCGATCCAGATCGGCAAGGTGCGCGTGGTCGCCGGCACCTACTTCTCGGACAGCGGTGGCGCGATCCGGATCGATGGACGGAAAGTGACGCGACCGTATGTTGTGAAGGTGATCGGCAAGCCGGAGGATCTGGAGCCGGCCCTGAACATCCCGGGCGGTGTGGTGCAGAGTCTGGAGAAGGAGCAGGCCACTGTGTCCGTGCAGCGGGAGAAGAAGATCGTTGTGGATGCCTTGCGATCGGCGAAGCGGCCTGACTACGCTCGGTCGTCATCACGGTGAGGCGGTTCGAAATGAGGGTCTCTCGGAGAGACCATGTGGACGCGGGGGGTCAACGCACCGGAAGATCCGCGCGTGATGGAAACTGTCTGGTGGTCCCGGGCGTTGTGAGGATGTCCGGACCGTCTGGTGTGTGCATCGAGGGTTTGTCCTGCCCCACGGGCGGGTCTGTTTCAGTCAAGGGGAATCGCCCGTGAAGTTGTTCGGGAAGTTGTTCGGTAAGAGTGCCCGCCAGGATGGCGGCAGCAGCACCGCTCGCCACCGCGCCTCGCGTGCCGCGGAGGAGAGCGGAGGGGGAACCGAGGAGCGCCCGCTCTTCCGTGACCAGGTCGGCGGGCAGGGCGCGTCTGTTGACCCCTCCGCGGCCGGGCCCATAGGTTTCGAGGACCCATCGGCCTCTCACAGTGGTGGAGGGTTCGGCTTGCCGGTCTGTCAGCGGTGTGGCCACCGGAACGCGGAGGCCAGCCGGTTCTGCTCCAATTGCGGCGCCCCGCTGCGGGGCGGCGCGTCCTCCGAGCGTGCCTCGGAGACCACCTCCACCATTTCGATCTCGGGTCTCGAGGCGTACGACTCCGAGGTGACCGGGCAGACGCCGCTGCCGTCGCTCAGCCCGGAGGCGCAGGCCGCCGTCGAGGCGCTGCCCCTGGGGTCGGCCCTGCTGGTGGTCCGCCGCGGGCCGAATTCCGGCAGCCGCTTCCTCCTGGACAGTGATGTCACCACGGCGGGCCGTCACCCGCAGAGCGACATCTTCCTGGACGATGTGACGGTCTCCCGCCGCCATGTGGAGTTCCGGCGCGGCCAGGACGGCAGCTTCACCGTCTCGGACGTCGGCAGCCTCAACGGGACGTATGTCAACCGGGAGCAGATCGACGCGCCGGTGGTCCTGACCAGTGGGGACGAGGTGCAGATCGGTAAGTACCGGCTGGTCTTCTACCCGAGCCAGCGGGGCGTCGGCATCTGACCCGTCAGGGGAGGTCCATGCTTCAGACACCGTCGGGCGGTGCCGATACCGGCACCGCCCCCACGGGCAGCCGGTCGATGAGCATCGGCACCGTGCTGAATCTGTTGCGGGACGAGTTCCCCGAGGTCACCATCTCCAAGATCCGCTTCTTGGAGTCGGAGGGGCTGGTGGAGCCGCGGCGGACGCCGTCCGGCTACCGCAAATTCAGCCAGCGGGATGTGGAGCGGCTCGGCCATATCCTCCGGATGCAGCGTGACCACTATCTGCCGCTCAAGGTCATCCGGGAGCATCTGGACGCCCTGGAGCGGGGCGAGCCGTTGCAGCTTCCTGCCGTTTCGCAGGGAGCGCAGCAGCCCGGGCCGCTCGACGGCGGCACCGACGCGGCCCCGGACGGCCCCACGGCCGCTCGGGTCGGCCGTGCCGAGCTGCTGGCAACGGCCGAGGTCAGCGAGGCGGAGCTGGCCGAATGGGAGTCGTACGGGCTGCTCACGCCGACCGCGGACGGCGGGTACGACCTCGAGGCGGTGACCGTCGCCCGGCTCATCGCCGAGCTCGGTCGTTTCGGCCTGGAACCACGTCATCTGCGAATCATGAAAGCCTCCGCCGAGCGCGAGGCCGGAATGGTCGAGCAGGTGGTCGCCCCGCTGCGGTTGCATAGAAATCCGCAGACCAGAGCGCATGCGGAGGCCAGTGTGCGGGAGCTCGCCACGCTCTCCGTACGGCTGCACGCGGCCCTGGTGCGGTCGGCTCTGAGGGTCCAGGAGCGGTGACCGACCGGGCCCCGACTATCCAAACCGGCCGGGCACGTCCTAGGGTTGCTGTGTGAACGAGCTCGACGTCGTGGGTGTCCGGGTGGAAATGCCCTCCAACCAACCGATCGTGCTCCTGCGTGAAGTGGGAGGCGACCGCTACCTCCCCATCTGGATCGGACCAGGTGAGGCGACCGCGATCGCCTTCGCTCAGCAGGGCATGGCTCCGGCGCGCCCGCTGACCCATGACCTTTTCAAGGACGTACTCGAAGCGGTCGGCCAGCAGCTCACGGAGGTCCGGATCACGGATCTGCGCGAGGGTGTCTTCTACGCGGATCTGGTCTTCGCCAGCGGCGTGGAGGTCAGCGCTCGGCCGTCCGACGCCATAGCGCTCGCGCTGCGCACCGGAACGCCGATCTACGGCAGCGACGGCGTGCTGGACGACGCCGGTATCGCGATTCCGGACGAGCAGGAGGACGAGGTGGAGAAGTTCCGTGAGTTCCTCGACCAGATCTCGCCCGAGGACTTCGGAACCAGCAGCCAGTGAACCGTATGCCGGTCCTCGCTCGCGCATTCGAGTAGCCTTTCCCGGACGAGGGACACGGGAAACCACTCTTAGGGTGATTATCACTCGGCGTGCCGAGTGTGGCGATCGTTGACGCACCCCGGGTGACTGCCTACCTTCAAGATGGCAGGTCGAGGACGGAGGTCGGCGTGAGAAGCACCGGCGACGGCACGGCGGCCGGAGGTCCGTACGCGCTCCAGGGGAGCGCATCGGCCGATCCGGCATTGAAGGCTCGGGTCGCGGCACAGGCCGCACCGCCGCGTGAGCCCGCCGCGGGGGGGACGGAGCGGATCGGATACCGCGGACCCACCGCGTGTGCGGCGGCGGGCATCACCTACCGCCAGCTGGACTACTGGGCCCGCACCGGGCTGGTGGAGCCGAGCGTCCGGCCGGCGTACGGCTCGGGCAGCCAGCGGCTCTACAGCTTCCGGGACGTGGTCGTCCTCAAGATCGTGAAGCGGCTGCTGGACACCGGGGTGTCGCTCCAGAACATCCGGGCGGCGGTGGCGCACCTCCGTGCCCGGGAGCTCGACGACCTGGCCCAGATGACGCTCATGAGCGACGGTGCGACGGTCTACGAGTGCACCTCGCCCGATGAGGTCGTGGACCTCCTCCAGGGCGGCCAGGGCGTCTTCGGGATCGCCGTGGGCGTCGTCTGGCGGGATGTGGAGAGCGCGCTGTCCCAGCTGCACGGCGAGCGGGTGGACACCGGCGAGACGCTGGTCCGGCACAACCCGACCGACGAGCTCGCGGCGCGCCGCAACCGGGCCGGTTAGAAACCTTTGGCTGAGCGCCCCGGGGCGAACTGATCGGCGCCCCCGGGCCCGCCCCCGGCCGTTGTGCCGCCCCATTGTCAGTGGTGTGCGGCAGCATCGGAGGTGTGAGGGGTGCGCCGACGATTCTCCATCTGGACATGGACGCCTTCTACGCCTCGGCGGAGCAGGCGGCCAAGCCCAGCCTGCGCGGGAAGCCGGTGATCGTAGGGGGCCTGGGGCCGCGTGGCGTGGTGGCCACGGCCTCCTACGAGGCCCGGGTGTTCGGGGTGCACTCGGCCATGGCGATGGCCCAGGCCCGCCGCCTGTGCCCGAACGCGGCGTTCCTCATCCCCCGCTTCGCGCTCTACCGCAAGGTGAGCGACGCGGTCATGGCCCTGCTGCACACGCTGTCGCCCCTGGTGGAGCCGCTGAGTCTGGACGAGGCGTTCGTCGATCTGGAGGCGGGCGGCACCGAGCCCACCGTGGAGGCGGCGCGCGCCGTGGCGGAGCGGCTGCGGGCCGACATCCGCGCGGTCACCGGGCTGACCGGATCGGTGGGGCTCGCCGGCTCCAAGATGCTCGCCAAGATTGGTTCGGAGCAGGCCAAGCCGGACGGTCTGGTGGTCATCGAGCCCGGGACGGAGCGCGATCTGCTCGGCCCGATGCCGGTGCGGACGCTCCCGGGCGTCGGCCCCGCCACGGCGGAGACGCTGCGCCGGGCCGGGATCCACACCGTGGCCGAGACGCGGGAGGCGGGCGAGGCCGAGCTGGTGCGGCTGCTGGGCCGGGCCCACGGCACGTCGCTGTTCCTGATGGCCGAGGGGCGGGACGAGCGGCCCGTCGTCGCCGAGCGGGACGCCAAGTCCATCTCGGTGGAGGACACCTTCGACGTCGACCTCACCGACCGCACCCGGGTGCAGCTGGAGATCGCGCGGCTCGCCGACCGCTGTGTGCGGCGGCTGCGCGAGGCCGGCCGCTCGGGGCGGACGGTCGTGATCAAGGTGCGGCGGTACGACTTCTCCACGCTCACCCGTTCGGAGACCCTGCGCGGGCCGACCGACGACCCGGCGGTGGTGCGGGAGGCCGCGGCGCGGCTGATCGACGGGGTGGAGACCACGGCGGGTGTGCGGCTGCTGGGGGTCGGCGTCAGCGGTCTGGCGGACTACACGCAGGAAGATCTCTTCGCCCAGGCCGCGCAAGCCGCGGAAGCGGTTCAGGCCGCCCAAGCCGCTCACGAGGCCGTGGGGGACGCCGGGCCCCCGCCGGGTCCTGAGAGACCGGAGCCCGTGAGAGAGGGCGCGGGAGAGGCTTCTGAGGACGCTGAGA
>NZ_JAAAYH010000541.1:0-5051 GCF_018035285.1 Streptomyces sp. MK37H
CCCCGGCCGGACGACCCGGATGTGTGCGGGCGTCCGCCCGACCATCCGCCGCGCCGGCGGGCCGACCGCGATCAGCCCGCTGGTGCGGGTGTTCACGGCGCGACTGTCGGCTCGTCACCCCCCGGGGTCCTGGGGCGGAGCCCCTGGTAGCGGGAAGGGGCGGGGAGGGGAGCAGCCCGCCGCAGGCGTCACCATCCGCCGGACGCCCCTAGGCTTCGGCGACCTCGGCGTAGCGCTGGCAGAGTTCGGGGGCGCCGTCGGCGGCCCACTGCTGACCGGCCTCCACGACGTCGACCTCGCGGCCGGAGGCCAGTCTGACGACGGGCCGGCCGTTGGGCCACACCTGCCAGACGGCCCCGGGGACGGTGCGGACGATGACCGTGCCCAGGTAGAGACCGGCGTCGTTACCGAGCCAGGGGAGCTCGTCCGGGTCGTCGCGCCAGCGCGGCGCCATCTGGTCCAGCGCCTCCAGGGAGGCCGTGGAGTCATCGAGCCCGATGCCCGCGGCGGAGGCCCGCGCGCGCAGGAGTTCGCATTCGGAGAGCAGTTGGGCGACGCCCTGGGGGTCCTCCTCCTGGGCACCCATCAGGGCCGTGCCCGAGGCGGGGCCACGTCGCTTGCGCCAGTTGCCCAAGAAGGAGATGTTCATACCGCTCAGCGTGGCATCCAGGCCACCGGCGCACCACAGGGCGCGCGGTGTGAGCTGTGACCCGATGCTTGTCTTGACGACACCCACCTGCCTCCATACGTTCTCCGGGCACCTGTCGAATCGCCGGTCGGGTTGGTTGCGAGAGGGGACACATATGCGCGTCGCGAGACCGTGGACAACCGCCGGGATCGTCGCGGGAGGTGTCACCCTCGCACTCATCGCACCCTCCTCCGCCGCACCGGCCAGTGTGCCGACCCACAAGCCGCTCCCTCTGGAGCGGCTTTTCGACAACCGGGCGGTCAGCGATGACTCCCGGCCGGGTGACGCCGACTTCGACGGCGCGGGCGCCTCGCTCTCCGCGCAGGATCTGCGGGCCGCCGGCTGGACGCCGGGGCGCGATATCGCCCTGGACGCGGCGCGGCTGACCTGGCCGAGGAGCGCGGGGGCAGGGCCGGACAATGTGATCGCCGACGGCCAGACGGTTCGGCTGCGCGGCCGGGGCGAGGCGCTGACCTTCCTGGTGGCGAGCAGTTCGCCGAACGGGCCCGGCGCCGGGGCGAACGGCGTCGGAACGGTGCGCTACCGCGACGGGTCGAGCCATCCGTACACCCTGAGCGCCTCGGACTGGCGGGCCGGCCCCGCCGCCACCAAGGCCGTGGGCCTCCCCCATCTCAACACCGCCGCCGGGCAGCGGCAGGAGACGGCCCGGCTGTACGCGGTGACGGTGCCGTTGGAGCGCGGCCACGAGGTCGCGTCGGTGGTGCTGCCGAGGGACCCGGGCCCGGCGGCCGATCTCCATGTCTTCGCCGCGTCGCTGCGGCAGCCCGCGTACGGCTGGACCGGGAGCTGGGCGGCGAGCACCGCCGGGTACACCAAGGTGGGGCCGTGGACCGATCAGACGCTGCGGCTGGTGGTGCACACCAGCGCGGGCGGGCCGAGCGCCCGGGTCCGGCTGGAGAACACCTTCGCCGCGTCCCCCGTGGAGATCGGGCATGCGACGGTCGCGCTCCAGGCGAGCGGCGCGGCGGCGCAGGGGTCACCGGTGCCGCTGACCTTCGGCGGGCGGCCGGGGACCTCGATCCCCGCGGGCGCGCAGGTGTTCAGCGATCCGGTGGACTTCCCGGTTCCGGCGGACGCCAATCTGCTGGTGAGCATCCATCTGCCGGGTCCGGTCGCGGCGGTGCCGGTGCACAGCCAGGCCACCCAGCGGTCATATCTGAGCGCGGCGGGCAGCGGTGACCGGACCGCCGAGCCGGGGGCTGAGTCCTACACCGGCACCCTCACCACCTGGCCGTTCCTGACCGGGGTCGATGTGCGGGGCGGGCCGGGTTCGGTGGTGGCGCTCGGCGACTCGATCACCGACGGCACCAAGTCCACCAATGACGCCAACCGCCGCTGGCCCGATGTGCTCGCGCGGCGGCTGCGCGGCCAGTCCGAGGTTCCGGCGTACGGGGTGCTCAACGCGGGCATATCCGCCAACCGCGTAGTGGCCGACCGCTATCCGGGCGAGGGCGTCTCCACGGACACCGGCGGGGTCAGCACCCAGCACCGGCTGGAGCGGGATGTGCTCGCCCAGACCGGGGCCCGTACGGTCGTCGTCTTCCAGGGCATCAACGATCTGCGATGGGGCAGCTCGGCCGAGGAGCTGATCGCGGGTCTGCGGTCGGTCGCGGCGCGGGTGCGGGAGCGCGGGCTGCGGGTGGTCGGGGCGACCATCGCCCCGTGCGAGGGCGAGTCGCTGTGCACGGCGGACGCGGACGCGCGGCGCTCGGCCGTCAACGCCTTCATCCGGGACAGCGGCGGGGTGTTCGACGCCGTGCTGGACTTCGACGCGGTGGTGCGGGACCCCGAGCACCCGGCGCGGATACTGCCCGCCTATGACAGCGGGGACCATCTGCACCCGGGCGACGCGGGGTTGCGGGCGATGGCGGAGTCGATCGACCTGCGGAAGCTGGCCGGGTAGGGGGAGCCTCAGGCTCCCCCCTCCTCGCGAGGGCATCCCGCCGCGGAGTCACACCTCCAGGTCGACGACGACCGGGGCGTGGTCGGAGGCGCCCTTGCCCTTGCGCTCCTCGCGGTCCACATACGCGTCGCCGACCGCCTTGGCGAACGTCTCGTTCCCGTAGACCAGGTCGATGCGCATGCCGCGGTTCTTGGGGAAGCACAGCTCGCGGTAGTCCCAGTAGGTGAAGGGGCGGTCGTACTTCAGCGGCCGCGGCACCACGTCCGAAAGACCCGACTCGCGCAGCGCCGCCAGGGCCTCGCGCTCCAGGTCCGTCACATGGGTCAGCCCGTCGAAGGCGGAGCGGTCCCAGACGTCCTCGTCGGTCGGCGCCACATTGAAGTCGCCGAGGACCGCGAAGGGGCGCTCACCGGCCGCGTCCCCGGCGACGGCCGTGCGCAGCGCCTCCAGCCAGCGCAGCTTGTAGTCGTAGTGGGGGTGGCCGATCTCCCGGCCGTTGGGCACATAGACCGACCAGAGGCGGACCGGGCCGCAGGTGGCGCCTATCGCCCGCGGCTCCTCGCCGCCGTCGTAGTCCGGGCCGCCGGGGAGGCCCACGGTGACGTCGGTGAGCCCGGCCTTGGAGAGCAGCGCCACTCCGTTCCACCGGCCGGTGGCGTTGACCGCGGCCTCGTAGCCGAGCTCGCGGAGCGGCTCGTACGGAAAGGCGGACTCGGCGCACTTGGTCTCCTGGACGCACAGGACGTCCGTGCCACTGCTCTCCAGCCAGGCCAGCAGCCGGGGCAGCCGGGCGGTGATCGAATTGACGTTCCAGGTCGCGATGCGCATAGGGCACAACCTACATCCCGGCTCTGACAGCCGGCCCGGCCCTCAGAGGGTGAGGGATTCGCCCGGGATCAGCCGCAGGTGCTCGGCGCCTTCCGTACCGGGGCCCTCGGGGCCGAGCATCCGGCCGTAGACCGTATGCGCGACGTCGGACAGCAGGGCGTCGTGGATGTCGATGGCCCGACGCGGGCCGACCGCGCGGACGTAGTCGAGGATCTCGGCGAACTTGTTCCAGGGGGCGTGCACCGGCAGCATCAGCGTGTCCACCCGCCGCCCGGCGGGCACGGTAAGGGCGTCGCCGGGGTGGAAGAGCGCCCCGTCGAGCAGATAGCCCACATTGGTGATCCGGGGGATGTCGGGGTGGATGACGGCGTGCAACTGGCCGTGGACCTCGATGTCGAATCCCGCCGCGTTGAAGCTGTCGCCCTCCCCGATGGTGTTCACCCGCCCGGGGAACGCCGCGGAGATGTGGTGGGAGACGCTGCGGAGCGTCCAGATCTGGGCGGCGGGGTTGGCGTCGAGCGCCGTGCGCAGCCGCTCCTCGTTGAAGTGGTCGAAGTGCTCGTGGGTGACCAGGATCGCGTCCGCGCCGACCGCGGCGTCCTCTTCGCTGAAGGCCCCGGGGTCGATGACGAGCGTCTGCCCGTCCTTCTCGATCCGGACGCAGGCATGGCCCTTCTTGGTGAGCTTCATGGAGATCATTGTGCTACCAAGCGCCCCGAAGGGGCGCGGGGCTGTATCGATATGCGGCTCCGCCGCGGGGCGCGACCAGCCACAACGGCGCCGCAGATGGCCAACAACGCATCGCGGCACTTCCAGCGGAGCGCTCAGCCCTCCGGGCTCGTCTCCTCGCGGATGATCCGCTGGGCCACGGCGAAGGCGGAGTTCGCCGTCGGCACCCCGCAGTAGACGCCGGTGTGCAGCAGCACCTCCTTGATCTCGGTGGGGGTGAGCCCGTTGCGCAGCGCGGCCCGGGTGTGGAAGGCGAGTTCGTCGAGGTGGCCGCGGGCGGCGAGGGCGGTGAGGGTGACCACGCTGCGGATCCGCCGGTCGATTCCGGGCCGGGTCCACACCTCGCCCCAGGCGTAGCGGGTGATGAAGTCCTGGAAGTCGCCGGTGAACTCGTCGGCCAGGGACTGCGCCCGGTCCACATGGGCGTCGCCGAGCACCTCGCGGCGCACCTTGATGCCCTGATCGTACGCGTCGGCTCGGGCGTCCAGCAGCGGCTCGGGCACGTTCTGGCCGAAACCGACGACCTCGGCGCCGGGCGGCACGGGCGAGAGCACGGGCTTGGGCGGGGGCGCGGGGATCGCGGTCATCCCGGTCGGGTGGTCCGGGGTCTGCCAGGAGCTGGAGAAGTGGCGCACCAGCAGATCGGTGACGGCCATCGGCTGCTCGACCGGGGTGAGATGGGAGGCGCCGGGGATCAGCGCGAGCCGTGCGTCGGCGATCCCGGCGACCAGGACGCGGGCGTCGGCGGCCGGGGTGACCTGGTCGTCGGCGCCGACCACCACGAGGGTGGGCACGCCGATCCGGCTGAGCTCGGCGCGGATGTCGAAGGCGGCGAGGGCCTCGCAGGCGGCTATGTAGCAGCCGGGGTCGGTGGTGCGGACC
>NZ_JAAAYH010000542.1:0-5050 GCF_018035285.1 Streptomyces sp. MK37H
GCAGGTCATCGGCGCGTTGGAGGGGATCGAGCCGCGTCAGGGCGAGGTTCCCTTCTACTCGACGGTGACCGGTGGGGTCATCGACACCACCGGCCTGGATGCGGAGTACTGGTACACCAACCTCCGTCGGACCGTGCGTTTCGATGAGACCGTGAGGGCGCTGCTGGCCGATGGTTTCGGCTTCTTCATCGAGTCCAGCGCCCATCCGGTGCTCACCGTCGGCCTTCAGGAGACGTTCGAGGACACGGCCGCCGACGCCGTCGCGCTGGGCACGCTGCGCCGTGATGAGGGCGGCCCCGAGCGGTTCCTGACGTCGCTGGCCGAGGGGTACGTGTGCGGTCTGCCCGTCGACTGGGACGCGGTGTTCGCGGGGACGGGCGCGCGGCGCGTCGATCTGCCCACGTACGCCTTCCAGCGCCGTCGCTACTGGCTCGACGCCGTCACCGGCCTCGCCACGCCCACCCGCCCCCGGCCGCTCCCGGCATCGGGTGCGGCGGGCGCGGTGGACACCGACGACGAGCCGGACAGCTCCGCGCCCGCGCTGCGCGACGAGTTGGCGTCGCTGCGTACGGCGGAGCAGCACGAATATCTGCTGCGGCTCGTCCGTAGCCATGCCGCGGCGGCACTCGGCCACCCGTCGCCCGACGCGGTCGACACCGACCTCACCTTCAAGGACCTCGGATACGACTCGCACCTGTCGGTCCTGCTCCGCAACACCCTGACCGCCGAGACCGAACTGCCGCTGTCCACCACCGTCCTCTTCGAGTACTCGACCCCCGCCGCGCTCGCCGTCCATCTGCACGAGGCGCTGTTCGGCGCCCGGCCCGAGGCCGAGGTGGCGCCCGTCGCCCGGACCGCGGCGGACGACGACGATCCGATCGCCATCGTCGCCATGGCCTGCCGCTTCCCCGGCGGCGTGGAGTCCCCCGAGGCGCTGTGGGACCTGGTGGCCGCCGAACGGGACGTCATCTCCGACTTCCCGGAAAACCGGGGCTGGGACCTGGAGCGGCTGTACGACCCGGAGCTGGAGCGCCCTGCCACCAGCTACGTCCGGCTCGGCGGTTTCCTGTGTGGAGCACCCGACTTCGACGCCGAGTTCTTCGGCATCTCGCCGCGCGAGGCACTGGCTATGGACCCGCAGCAGCGGCTGCTGCTGGAGACGTCGTGGGAGGCCATCGAGCGGGCGGGCATCGACCCGCTGTCGCTGCGCGGCAGCCGGACCGGTGTGTTCTTCGGCGCGATGTTCCAGGAGTACGGACCGCAGCTCCAAGAGGGGGCGCAGGGCGTCGACGGCCACCGGCTGACCGGCACCATCACGAGCGTGGCGTCCGGCCGCGTGGCGTACACCCTCGGCCTCGAAGGGCCCGCCGTCACCGTCGACACGGCCTGCTCATCGTCGCTGGTCGCGCTGCACTGGGCGGTACAGGCGCTGCGTTCGGGCGAGTGCTCGATGGCACTCGCGGGCGGGGTGACGATCATGTCGACGCCCGGCATGTTCGTCGAACTCAGCCGCCAGGGCGCGCTGTCGCCCGACGGCCGCTGCAAGGCGTTCGGGGCGGCGGCCGACGGTACGGGCTGGGCCGAGGGCGTCGGTGTGCTGCTGGTGGAGCGGCTGTCGGAGGCGCGGCGCAACGGTCATGAGGTGCTGGCGGTGGTACGGGGCTCCGCCACCAACCAGGACGGCGCCTCCAACGGCCTCACCGCCCCGCACGGCCCCTCGCAGCAGCGCGTCATCCGCGCGGCGCTCGCCGACGCCCGGCTGGCGGCGGACGAGGTGGACGTGGTCGAGGCGCACGGCACCGGCACCACGCTGGGCGATCCGATCGAGGCGGGCGCGCTGCTCGCCACGTACGGCAAGGACCGCCCGGAGGGCCGCCCCCTGCGGCTGGGCTCGGTGAAGTCCAACATCGGCCACACGCAGGCCGCGGCGGGCGCGGCGGGCGTGATCAAGATGGTGATGGCCATGCGCCATGGTGTGCTCCCGAGCACCCTCCACGCCGACGAGCCCTCGCCACACATCGACTGGTCGTCGGGCGCGGTGGAGTTGCTGACCGAGCCGGTGGAGTGGGCGCGCGGTGAGCGTCTGCGCCGGGCCGGTGTGTCGTCGTTCGGCATCAGTGGCACGAATGCCCACGTCATCCTTGAGGAGGCGCCTGCGGTGGAGGCGGGCGGGGAACGGCCCGTTTCCGACGCTCCGGTGTTGGTCACGGGCACGGTTCCGTGGGTGGTGTCGGGCAAGTCCGAGGTGGGTCTGCGGGGTCAGGCGGCTCGGTTGGCGGGGTATGAGGGCGGTGGTTCCCTGGCGGATGTGGGTTGGTCGTTGGTGGCGTCGCGGGCGGCGTTGGAGTGCCGGAGTGTGGTGTTGGCCGGTGATCGGGATGCGGCGGTGTCGGGTCTGGGTGCGGTGGCTGAGGGTGTGCCTGCTGCGGGTGTGGTGTCGGGTGTGGCGGATGTGCGGGGGCGGGTGGTGTTCGTCTTCCCGGGTCAGGGTTCGCAGTGGCAGGGCATGGCGGTGGAGCTTTTGGATTCTTCGCCGGTGTTCGCGCAGCGGTTGGCGGAGTGTGATGCGGCGTTGCGTCCGTATGTGGAGTGGTCGGTGGTGGATGTGGTTCGGGGTGTGGTGGGTGCGCCGTCGTTGGAGCGTATTGAGGTGCTGCAGCCGGTGTTGTTCGCGGTGAATGTGTCGCTGGCGGCGGTGTGGTGTGCGGTGGGTGTGGAGCCTGCCGCGGTTGTGGGTCACAGTCAGGGTGAGATCGCGGCGGCGTTGGTGGCGGGTGCGTTGTCGTTGGAGGATGCGGCGCGGATTGTGGTGTTGCGTAGTGCGTTGTTCGCGGATGAGTTGGTGGGTAGGGGTGCGGTGGCGTCGGTGGCGTTGTCGGCGGAGGTGGTCGAGGAGCGTCTGGCGGCGTGGGAGGGCCGTCTGGTCATCGCGGGGCGTAATGGTCCTGGGGCTGTCACTGTCGCTGGTGAGGTGGCGGCTTTGGAGGAGTTTGTCGCCGGGTGTCGGGCGGAGGAGATCCGGGCGCGTGTGGTCGGTTCCACGGTGGCGTCCCATTGTGCTCAGGTTGATCCGTTGCGTGAGCGTGTTCTGGAGTTGTTCGCTGATGTGGTGCCTCGGCGTGGTGAGGTGCCGTTGTACTCGACGGTGACCGGTGGGGTGTTGGACACCAGGGAGATGGGTGCGGAGTACTGGTTTGAGAATGCTCGTCGGCCGGTGGATTTCGAGGGTGCGGTTCGGGCGTTGCTGGGGGATGGTTTCCGTTTCTTTGTGGAGTCCAGTGCGCATCCGGTGTTGACGGTGGGTGCGCAGGCCACGTTCGAGGATGCTGGGGTCGAGGCTGTCGCTGTGGGGTCGTTGCGGCGTGGGGAGGGTGGTGCGCAGCGGTTCCTGGTGTCGATGGCCGAGGGGTATGTGCGTGGTCTGTCCGTCGACTGGAGCAGGGTGTTCGCGGGGACGCGGACCCGCCGGGTCGACCTGCCGACGTACGCCTTCCAGCGCCGGCGCTACTGGCTGGAGAGCACCACCGCCACCGCGGGCGACCCGGCCGGGTTGGGGCTCGGCGCCGCCGACCACCCGCTGCTGGGCGCGGCGGTCCAGGTGGCGCGGGGCGACGGGGTGCTGCTCACGGGGCGGCTGTCGCTTCCGACACATCCGTGGCTGGCCGACCACGCGGCGCTCGGCAGTGCGCTGCTGCCCGGCACCGCGTTCGTGGAGCTGGCGTTGCGCGCGGGCGAGGCGGTCGGCCGCGACCGGCTGGCCGAACTGACCCTGGAGGCGCCGCTGGTGCTGCCCGAGCGCGGCGGTGTCCAGCTCCAGGTGGCCGTGGACGCCCCGGACGACGCGGGGCAGTGCCAGGTCGCCGTGTACTCCCGCCCGGACACCACGGACCGGGACGGCGGCGACCTCCACGAGTCATGGACCCGGCACGCCACGGGCGTTCTCGCCCGGGCCACCGCCCCGAGCCCCACGGCACCGGGCACGGTGGTCTGGCCGCCGCAGGGGGCCGAGAGCATCGATCTGGACGGCTTCTACGAGCGCGTCGCGGACACCGGCTATGGCTATGGTCCGGCGTTCCAGGGCCTGCGGGCCGCGTGGCGCGGCCCCGACGGGGCTCTCCACGCCACCGTGGACCTGGCGCCCGAGCAGGCCGAGGAGGCGGGCCGTTACGGCATCCACCCGGCCCTGCTGGACGCCGCCCTCCACCCCGCCCTGCTGTCCGTGCTGGACGATCCGCAGGCCGCCGTGCGGCTGCCGTTCGCCTGGAGCGGGATCGCGCTGCACGCCGTCGGGGCCACCTCGGTCCGGGTGCGGGTGCACCCGGTGAGCGAGGACACCGTGGCCGTGGCGGTGACGGACACCATGGGCGCCCCGGTGGCCACCGTCGAGTCACTGACCCTGCTGCCCGTGTCGCCGGCCCAGCTCGCTGACGGCGCCGACCCGGCCCGCCAGGCCCTGTTCCGTACCGAGTGGACCCCGCTGGGCGCCACGACGGCCGCCGAAACCCACGACTGGGCGGTGCTGGCCACGGCCCCGGACGGCGTGCTGTCCGGTGACGTCGCGCCGTACGTCCCCGATCTCGACACGCTCGCCACCGAACCCGCCGCCGTCGTTCTGACCGGCCTCGCTGGTCCGTCCACCGCCACGGGTGCCGATCTCGCGGCCGATGTGCACAACGCCACCTCCCGTGCGCTGGAGCTGGTGCAGGCATGGCTGGACGACGCCCGCTTGGAGAACTCGCGCCTGGTCGTGGTGACGCGGGGCGCGGTGGCCGCGCGGCCCGGTGAGGATGTGGCCGACCTCGTGCACGCCCCGGTGTGGGGTCTGCTGCGCTCGGCGCAGTCGGAGAACCCCGGCCGCATCCTGCTGGTGGACGTCGACGGCGCGGAGGCGTCGCGGGACGCGCTGGCCGGCGCCGTCGCCACCGCCGTGGCCGTGGACGAGCCGCAGGTGGCGCTGCGCGACGGCGCGGTGCTGGTACCGCGTCTGGTACGCGCCCCGCTCGCGTCCGAGGCCCCGCAGCGCCCCCGCTTCGGCCCTGAGGGCACCGTT
>NZ_JAAAYH010000543.1:0-5042 GCF_018035285.1 Streptomyces sp. MK37H
GGGTCGGTCAGCTTCTCGTCGCCGGTGTACTTGTCGACCGAGGTGGCGCAGTCCGGGGCGGTGTTGCCGTAGGCCAGCCGCTCGCACTCCCGGTACTGCGTGAAGTACATGTCGTGGTGGGTGAACTCCTCGGTCTCGTGCGGCCCCCGGTACTGATCGCTCCGGTGGTTGTCGATCTCCCAGGACTTGGCGTGGCCGTCGGAGTTCTCGGCGGCGGGGTTCACCACCCGCCAGAAACGGGTGGGCGCGAGGTCCGCCGCGGTCTCACGGGAGAACACCGTGCGCTTGGTGGTGCGCGCGGCCGTGCCGCTGCCCAGGTAGTCGTATTGCTCCACGGTGTTCTTCGACTGTCCGTCGACGGCGAAGTCCAGCCGCCAGAAGATGTTGTGCGAGTGGTTCTCGCTGAACCGGGTGGAGCCCACCCCGGTCGGCCAGCCGCTGCTCGCGTCGGAGAACTGGAACGGCGAGAGGCTTCCGGTGGCGCCCGACCGGGGGGTGATGGAGCCGTCGTCCGAGAAGCGCCACTCGGTGATGTAGTCGTACCAGCCGATCTCGGAGACCGAGAAGACGACCAGGTCGGTGCCGTGCAGCACGCCCTTCTCCACGGCGCTCTTGTAGGCGAACGGCCGGGGCTGCTCCTCGACGCACAGCACCGGGGTGTCACGGAAGTCGCGCAGCCGCCCGTCGGGGCAGTCCTTGGCGCTGAGCCGGGTGAGCGTGCCCTGCTCCAGATCGCCGAAGCCGATGGCCGAGACATCGTAGAAGCGCGGCTGACCGCTGTCGTAGGGCACATGCACCTCGGCCAGCGAGGCGCTCTTGAGGACCCGGGTGGGGGTGGAGCGGTTCGGGGTGTAGATCACATCGCTCAGCACCGCACCGGTGTTGCGGTCGATGTCCCAGCACATCTGCCACCTGGCACCGTTCTTGAGGGTCGTGTCGATGCGATCCGCGGCGGGGCAGGACGGGGCCGCGGCGGCCCTCGCGGGCCCGGCGGAGGCCGGGCCCGGCACCCACAGGGCCAGCAGTCCCACCACGGCGATCAGCACACGGGCACGCCACAGCGGATGGGCACGCCGAAACACCCGGGCACGCCGGAACAGACTGGACACGGACAAGGCTCCCCTCACAGGCCGATGACGGCGGCGCGCCTGGCCGACAGATCGATGACGATCCGGCTGGTGTCGATCCACTTGCCACCCGGAACGCGCACGAACAGCTGCACACACCGGTGCTCACCGCACCGGGACACCTTCCGGGCGCCGTCCACCCCCTCGGCCCGGGAGCCGAGGAACGACATGCTCTGGAGGCGCAGTTGGGCGGGCGAGGTCAGCCGCTTCCCGGTCTGCGAGGCGTAGGACTCGCGCATCCCCGGGCCGAGCCGGCGGTCGGCGAGAATGACCTTCACCGCCTCGCGGGCCTCGGCCAGGGTGGGAGGCGGCTGGACGCCGTGCCGGCGGACGGAGTCGAGGACCTTCTTGGAGCGCAGATCGACCACCCTGGTGATGAGGGTGTCCGAGGCGTAGTCGTAGAGCTGGACCTCGGCCCGGCTGTCGGTGTCGGAGGACGCCGACTCGGCCCGGGGCGGACGGCGGGTGTCCAGCGGCTCGGCGCCGGAGCCGCCCGCGGCGTTCCGCTCCCCGTCGCCTTTCTCTGTTGCCTTCTGACGGTCCTTCGCGGTCCCGGGCTTGGTGGCGGCGTCGATGGCGATGCGGGACGCCTCGCGCGATTCCTCGGATGTCAGCCGGCCGGAGTGTGAGGTGACGACGGCCGCGGGCTCCGAGGCATCGGAGGCGGGCGATCCGGCCGTCCGGAGGGCGGCGATCCCGCCGCCCGCCAGCACCGCCGTCAGAGCCAGCGCCGCGGATACGCGCCATCTCCGGTGACGGCGCCTCCTGGTATCGGCCGCACCCTTGTCCGTCGCGTTGTCTGTCATCACCCAGCCGTTCCCGTTGTCGGTCAAGTGAGCCCGGTGGGGCTCGCGGTGACAGCACTCGGCCGGATACCGGATTGTCGCTGGTGCGTTTCCCGCCGTGCAGACGGGATTCAGGCCGCTGACAACGGCTCGCGCGGACTCCCCCCGGACTCTTCGCTGTCCACTGTCAGCTCACGCTTTCACCACTCCGGTCGGCATAACAGTCGCATTTGTCATCAAGCGGCTGTGAGAAACGCATGTCCCCATGAGCGGCCGAGCGGCCGCAAAGCGATGACGGGGAAGGCTCGGGGGAAGGCTCTCTGCCATCATGCTCACATGAGCCATTCGATCACCATTCGATGTGACATCTGTGGCGCCACTCATTCCTCCTCAGCGGCCGACAGCGTCGGTGCGCTTCGCGAAGTCATCGTCCAAATGAGCTGGTCGAGGGCGCGATGGGATGGCCGGGTGATCGATATGTGCGGTGGGTGCGGCGCCCGGGAAATGGCGCCGAGCGCGCCCGGACGGCGCTGCGGTTCCTGTGAGGGAGGCGAACTCTTCGATGTCCTCGGACACGACAGAATCGGACATCGTTTGGCCAATGCATTACTCAGGGCCGGTATCGATAATCTCGAACTACTCTCCGGTTTCTCCGCGCGTCAGCTTCGTGATCTGGACGGTATCGGTGCCGTGAGCGCACGTCACGCACTCAATCGTCTGCACTCCGCACCGAACGAAAGGCGATCGTGAGCGAATATTCCACCGGAACATCCGCACGGCCCGCTCTGTACGGCAGTCGGCGGCACCGGGTGCTGTGGGTGGTGGGCGTGGTGTTTTCGGCCGGGCTGCTGGCGCCGCCGTTATTCCTCGGCGCCGCCCGAAAGGGGATCGTGCCGCGTACCGTACCCGCCGGATACGCGGTGGCCATCTATCCGATCGCGCTCGGACGGCAGTGGCTGCCGGACCCGGGGGACTGGATCTCATGGACGCTCGCGGCCGTGGTGCTCACCGCGGCCGTCCATGCCGCGCTCCTGGACACCGGCCGCACCCCCGCCGGTTGACCCCCGGGCGCGGCGCTCAGCCCTGCGCCGTGGGACGGACCACGATCTCGCCGACGTCGACACCGGCCGGCTGCTCGATGGCGAACGCGATGGCGCGGGCGATGGCGTCCGGGGAGATCGCGATCTTGTCCATGCCGGCCTGGATCCCGCTCCTCGCGTCCGGGTCGGTGATGGAATCCGCGAGCTCCGTCCGGATGAACCCCGGCGAGACGGTGGTCACCCGCAGCGTCTCGCCGGCCTCCTGGCGCAGCCCTTCGGAGATGGCGCGTACGGCGTTCTTGGTGCCGGCGTAGACCGACATCGTCGGGACGATGCTCAGCCCGGCGGTGGAGAGGATGTGCACGAAATGCCCGGAGCCCTGCTCACGGAAGACGGGCAGGGCCTCGGCGATGCCGTACAGCACCCCCTTGATGTTGACGTCGACCATCGCCTCCCAGTCCTCGACGCGCAGATCGTCGAGGGCGGAGATCGGGCTGATACCCGCGTTGCTGACCAGGACGTCCAGCCTTCCGTACCGTTCGCGTGCCGTCGCGACCAGACGGGACAGATCCGCGCGCCGCTTCACATCCGTGACGACGGCGACGGCCTCGCCGCCCGCCCCGGCGATCCTCGCCGCCAGTGCCTCGATGCGGTCCGACCGCCGCGCCGCGAGGACGACCTTGGCGCCGCGCTCGGCCAGCAGCAGCGCGGTCGCCTCGCCGATACCGCTGCTCGCGCCCGTAATGGCGACGACCTTGCCTTCGATACCCGATGTCATGAGGGTTCCTTCCAGGGAAAACCGCAGGGGGAAAGGGGGAGCGGCGATGGCCTACAGTGGGAAGTGGAGGCGCCGCCACTTCACCCCACACTAAGTGGGTGCTCCTCCACTTAGCAACCGGGGAATGAGGAGAGTCGCCGATGGCCAGGGATCCAGGGCGCCCGCTGCGGGCCGACGCACAGCGCAACCGGGAGAAGATCCTCTCCGCCGCGGTGCGGGTGTTCGCCGAGGAAGGGCTGGACGCCCATCTCGAGCGCATCGCCAAGGAGGCGGGCGTGGGCACCGGCACCCTCTACCGGAACTTCCCGACCCGCGAGCTGCTGATCGAGGCCGCCTACCGCAATGAGCTGGCCCGGCTCTGCGGCGCCGCCCCCGAACTGCTGGCGGCCCTGCCCCCGCGCGAGGCCCTGCGGGCGTGGCTGGCCCGCTTCATGGACTACGCCAACGCCAAGCTGGGCATGGCGGACGCGCTGCGCGGCGTGGTCGCGTCGGGCGTCAATCCGTACGCCCGGAGTCACGAGATGATCCAGGACGCGCTCTCACGGCTGATGGACGCCGCCGTCGCGGCCGGTGTGATCCGGTCGGACATCAGCGCCACCGACATGTTCGCCGCTCTCACCGGCATCGCCCTCGCCTCGGGGAAGCCCGAACAGCGGGAGCAGGCCGACCGCCTCCTCGATCTCACCCTGGACGGGCTGAGCGCCGGATCCGGTCAGTAAAGATTTCTGAGTTTTCAGTTCAGACTCTTGTGCCAGCCGCTCAGCGTTCTTAGCGTGTGCGGCCATGGAGAACGAACACGCCCCGGACCGGGCCGCGGGAACCGGCGACGAGTCCGTGGGCGACCGGCTGCGCGCGCTGCGCAAGGCACGCCGGCTGACGCTGCGGACCGTCGCCGAGGCCGCCGGGATCAGTGAGGGCTATCTCAGCCAGATAGAGCGCGGGCAGGCCAATCCCAGCATCGCCACCCTCCAGCAGGTCGCTGCCGCGCTCGGCCTGAAGGTGGCCGACCTGTTCGGCGACGACTTCACCAGCGGCCCGAGCGTGCTGCGCGCCGAGGAGGCGCCCCGGCTCGCCCTCGGGGTGCTCGGCGGGCGCAAGTTCCGGCTGACCCCGGGGCCGCAGCACCATCTCGAAGTGTTCCTGGGGGAGTTCGACGCCCATGGCTCCACCGGAGAGACCCTCTACAGCCACGGTGACTCGGAGCAGTTCCTGTACGTCCTCGAGGGCACGGTCGGGCTCCAGCTCGGCGAGCGCTCCTTCACCCTCGGCGCCGGGGACAGCATCCGCTACTCCTCGGCCGTACCCCACCGGT
>NZ_JAAAYH010000544.1:0-5039 GCF_018035285.1 Streptomyces sp. MK37H
ACGCGGCGGAGCCGCATGGCAGGGGCTTCACCCCTGGGCTCCGGGGTCTGGGGCAGAGCCCCGCACGCGGCGGAGCCGCGGATCGTCAGGTGCCGGGAAGGGGCGGGGAACAGCCCGCCGCAGGCATCACGATCCGCCGGACACCTGGCCCTCCTCCTCGCCCAGCGCCTCGTCCAGCGTGGCCACCGGCTCGAGCACATCCAGCATCCGCCCCGCCCGCAGGGTGCGGAGGATCAAGGCGTCGTCGCAGACCAGCCGCATCCGCCCGCCCCGCTCCCGGACACGCCGATGGGCCCGGCACAGCAGTCCCAGGCCCGAGCAGTCGAAGAAGGCGGTCGGGCGTAAGTCCACGATCACCGCGGGCCGGTCCCCGGCCGTGGCCGCGTCCAGCGCCGGTCCCACGCTTCCCACCCCGGCGATGTCGATCTCGCCGTGGAGCTCCACGACGGTGTACCCGCCGACCCGGTGCGCACGGACCCGGGCAACGACGTCGTCGGCCGGATCCCCGCTCGCGGGCTCCCGCGCGGCGTTCTGGGCACCGCGATCCAGCGGCACCGGCGCATCACGGGGAGCGCCTTGCTGCGTCATCGCGATATCCCCTCGGAACGGCACACTGCCCCCTCTCACCTTCGTCAGGTCCCGGAAGCGGGCAGGGTCGGGCATCGGGTGCGAAATCCGCCGGGTCCCCAGGCGACGTCCCGCGAGCGTAAGGGGGTGACCCCCGGTTACAGAGGGAGGGACGCAGCATTCCGCCGGTAAAGACCGCCCGTTCGAGTGAATTTCGGTTCTTATTATTGACACTTGGTCAGATACAGCCTAGGCGAAGGCATCACCGCCTTGTCCGGCCACCGGCCCCGCCGCGCCCGCGATCGCCGGAGTCAGATCTTCCAGTACCTCGAAGGCATCGTCCAGCCGGACCACGCGCAGCAGCCGCAGAAAGCGCGGATCGGCGATGACGAGCCGCAGCCGCCCGTCCCGCTCCAGCACGCGATTGCGCAACCGGCACAGTAACGACAATCCGGCGCAGTCCAGGAACGTGACCGGTCGTAGGTCCAGGATCAGATCCGGGCACCGCACCCGAACGAGGGAATCGAGCCGAGCCACGATCCGCCCCGCGGCGAAGATGTCCAGCTCTCCCGCGATCTCGGCGACGGTGACGCCGCCGAGCGCGTGGACTCGGACGCCGAAGGCGGGCCGATCATCGAACATGCAAGCCTCCTTGACCTGGTGGAGGCGCACGGCCGGAGCCCGCAGCCACGCCGGTCATCGCCGGGGTCCAGGCCTGCCCTTCTGTAGATGACATACCCATAGATGACATACCCATCTACCGGCTGACCAGTCAACGAACGGCCCGGCACGTGTCGTTGGCCTATTGAGGCCCCCCGGTCGCGAACCGTTACTCGCCGGTAAAGCAGAGGTCTTCTCATGTCCACCGGCAGCCGTGAACATGCCACCCGGCAATCGCCTCGACGTGAAGGAAGTGACCGATGACAGCAGGACGCGTGCGATCACGGCGGCTCGGCATGACGACAGTGGTCGTCGCCCTCACCATCGGCGTCGGCGGCACGGCCACCACGGCGACCGCCGCCACGCCCGGCCCCACCGGCCCCACCGCCACCACGGCGGCGCCGTCGAGCGCCACCGCCGCCGAGGAGGTCGACTACGAGACCTGGCAGCGTGATGTTCGCGCCATCATCGACGAGCAGGCCCGCCCCTACATCGAGGAGCGCACCGCCGACCCCTCGGACGAGAAGCAGGCCATCGTCCTGGACATCGACAACACCTCACTGGAGACGGACTTCGGCTTCAGCTACCCCCAGCCCGCCGTCGAGCCGGTGCTGAAGCTCGCCCAGTACGCCCACGACCGCGGTGTGGCCATCTTCTTCGTCACCGCGCGCCCCGGCATCATCTACCTGCCGACCGAGTACAACCTGGAGAAGGCCGGCTACTCGGTCGCCGGTCTGTACGTACGCCATCTGCCGGACCTGTTCCAGGACGTGGCGGAGTACAAGACCGCCAAGCGTGCGGAGATCGAGAACAACGGCTACACGATCATCGCCAACATCGGCAACAGCCCCACCGACATCACCGGTGGCCACGCCGAGAAGTCCTTCAAGCTCCCGGACTACGACGGTCAGCTGTCCTGAGCCGGCTGCCCTGAGTCGGCTCTCCTGAGCCACGGTCAGAGGTCATTTCCTTCCGCCACGACCCCCGGCACCCGCCGGGGAAAGGCCGGGAACTCCAGATCTTGGCGCCCAAGATTGGTGAGTAACCCGAGCGCACGGCACGTCTGCTCCGCTCAAGACTGGACACACCGCAGACTGTCCGTCGAGATCTCCGCAAAATTGCGCGGATACGTCGACACTGGCGCGAAGGGGATGACCGATGACCGGCTCGCACGTACTGGCGCTCGGCCACTACCAGCCCGCGAAGGTGCTCGGCAACGACGACCTCGCGGCCATGGTCGACACCAGCGACGAGTGGATCCGCAGCCGGGTGGGCATCCGCACCCGCCATCTCGCCCGCGCCGACGAGACGGTCGACGAGATGGCCGCGGCGGCCGCCGCCAAGGCGCTGGCCAACAGCGGGCTCGCCCCCTCCGACATCGACCTCGTGCTCGTCGCCACCTGCACGGCGATCGACCGCAGCCCCAATATGGCGGCCCGGGTCGCCGCCCGGCTCGGGCTGGCCCGCCCCGCCACCATGGACCTCAATGTGGTGTGCGCGGGCTTCACCCACGCCCTCGCCACCGCCGACCACACCATCCGGGCCGGGGCGGCCACCGCGGCCCTGGTGATCGGCGCGGAGAAGTTCAGCGCGGCCACCGACTGGACCGACCGCTCCACCTGCGTCCTGACCGGCGACGGCGCGGGCGCGGCCGTGGTGGTGGCCGCCGAGCGGCCGGGCGTCGGCCCGGTGGTGTGGGGCTCGGTACCGGAGATGGGCGGCGCGGTCCGTATCGAGGGCACCCCGCCCCGGTTCGCGCAGGAGGGCCAGGCCGTCTACCGCTGGGCCACCACCCATCTGCCGCCGATCGCGCGGGAGGTGTGCGAACGGGCCGGGATCTCCCCGGAGGACCTGGCCGGTGTCGTACTGCACCAGGCCAATCTGCGGATCATCGAGCCGGTCGCCCGCAAGCTGGGCGCCGTCAACGCGGTGATCGCCCGCGATGTGGTGGAGTCCGGCAACACCTCGGCGGCCAGCATTCCGCTCGCCCTCTCCAAGCTGGTCGAGCGCGGCGAGGTGCCCTCCGGGGCCCCGGTGCTGCTCTTCGGCTTCGGCGGCAACCTGTCGTACGCGGGCCAGGTCATCCACTGCCCCTGAGCCCTGACACCGCCCCGGCCGCCTCGACGTCCGATTCGTTCAAGACCGGCCGCCCGGGCGCTCCCTACGCTGCCCGTATGACAGCACGATTCGACGCCATCGGCCTGGTCGTCGCCGACATGGCCGCCTCCCTCGCCTTCTACCGCCGTCTCGGCCTCGACATCCCCGCCGACGCCGACACCCAGCCCCACGTCGAGGCTGCCCTGCCCGGCGGCGCGCGGCTGATGTGGGACACCGTCGCGACGGTGCGCTCCTTCGACCCGGAGTGGACACCGCCGAGCGGCTCCCACCAGGTGGGGCTCGCCTTCGCCTGCGACAGCCGGGCCGACGTGGACAAGACCTACCAGGACCTCGTGGGGGCGGGGGTGCGCGGCAAGCTGGAGCCGTGGGACGCGCCCTGGGGCCAGCGCTACGCCACGGTCCTCGACCCCGACGGCAACGGCATCGACTTGTTCTTTTAGGGGCCCGGTTCTCCCCCAGCTACCGCTGGGAGGCGCCCGCGCCGGGGCGCTTAAGCCTCACCCAGCTACCGCTGGGAGGTGCCCCTGTCGACGATCGATGTGCTCGGTCGCCCACGCGGCGGAACCGCGTATCGATCGCAGCCCTCGCTCCCCGCACTCGACTCCCTTCCGACAGCGACGCGCCCCTTCGGCTCGCCCCCGGCTACCGCTGGGAGGTACGCCCGGCCGCTCAGCCCCGTGGGCCGGAAGCTCTACGGCGCCCTGAGCAGACGTCCCAGGGGCACCCCCGCCAGCGCCCTGACGTCGCGGGCGAGATGGGCCTGGTCGGCGTAGCCCGCCGTGGCAGCGACCTCCGCGAAGGGGAGGCCGGTGCGCGCCAGGTCCAGGGCCCGGTTCAGCCGGAGCACCCGGCCCAGCGTCTTGGGGCCGTAGCCGAACGCGGCGAGGGAGCGGCGGTGCAGCTGCCGCTCCCCCAGGCTCACGGCTGCGGCGATCCCGGCCACTCCCGTCCCGCGCGAGACCCCCGCGACGATCGCGGCGAGCACCGGATCGGGTGGTTCCGCCGTCCGCAGCCGTCCGAAGGCCGCCTCCTCCAGAAGGCGGCCCGCAGCCGTCTGCCCGGTGGCGATCCGCTCGGCAAGCCGCCGGACCTCCGCGCCCGGCCAGAGCGCGGCCAAGGGCACCCGCAGATCGCGGAGTTCATGCGCCGGTACGCCCAGCACGGCGGGGCCGGTACCGGGCGCGAACCGCAGCCCCACCGCACGGGTGCCCGGCGCGCCGGGGGCGAGGTGCGCGCGGGTGTCCGGCCCGGCGACCAGCAGCTCGCCGTCCGGCCCCGGTCCCGCCTCGCTCCAGATCAGATCCGTGCAGCCGTCGGGGAGCACCCGCTGCGGCCCGGTTCCGGCCGTACGGGTCCACACCACGGCGCCGTGGCCGATCAGCGCCCTCCGCTCCCGGTACTCGCTCGAGGCGCTCAAGGGACCTCGCGCAGATACATCGCGCCGCAGGAGTGGCAGAAGGGCCCCCCGTCATCCGTGGCCCACAGGTCGGCGGCCTGGGTCTCGGCGTCCGGGTCCAGCTCCCGCCCGCACATCGCGGTCGTTCCGTTCCCGCGGACCATGTGCCAGATCTTGACCGGCGCGCCCGCGACCCGACCGGGGCTGCCCTCCTCGTATTCGGCGCGCATCTCGTGCTGCATGGCGGTACACCTCCTGCTCACCACCACTACTCTCCATGCTCCCGCCACACCAGGCC
>NZ_JAAAYH010000545.1:0-5032 GCF_018035285.1 Streptomyces sp. MK37H
CGCTCACCGGCCCCATCGAACCCGAACTCCCGCTCCCCGTCCATGTCCTGGACGACATCACCGCCCCCGACGGCCCGCCGCGCACCCGGCTCACCGGCTGGCGCTTCCTGATCCGCGACGGCGACCGTACGGTGGCCGCCGCCGAGGCGATGCTCACCGCCGACGGCTGGGCCTTCTCGCACTTCTCCGAGGGCCCCTATGTCAGCTCGGCCGAACTCGCCCTGAGCGAGGCCGAGTCGCTGCCCTCGGCGTTCCAGCCGCGGCTGCTGTCCATCCCCGAGCTCTATATGGTCACGCTCTGGCTGCACGGCGACCTGACCGCGGACGGCGCCGAAGGCGGCCTCGGCGCCGGGGACCTGCTGGTGCCGCTCGCCCCGGCCCCGCCCGGTATCGCGGCGCACCGGGCGCACCGCGCAACCGATCTGCTGCCCGTCCTCACCCACCGGCTGACCCGCGTCCCCTTGCTTGGCTCACCCGCCTGACCTGGGCCTTCATCAGGCCGGGAGCGCCCCGTGACCGCCGGGTCACGGGGCGCTCCGCAGCATCCTCGTAACAGTCCGGCCGCGATGAACCGTCCGGACGGGTGATGCGTCATTATCTAGCGAGACCGGTACCGCGAAATCCCTGCGGATTCCAGGCCGTAGGGCAACACTGGAGCAATCGACCGACTCAAACCACGGGGGGCGGCCATGAACGCCGCAGCGAGCCGCAGGACCTTCACCACTCCGCAGCGAAAGAACCCTGTCATGTGCCAGCATCAACCACCCTGCCCATCAGCCGACTCCGCCGACCGGGAGGCCGCCCATCTCGTGGCGCACCACCCGGAGCAGGGATGGAGCCTGCTGTGCAACGGCGTCCTGCTCTTCGAGGACACCGGTGAGCTGCTGCCGGACGGGCGCGTGATCGCACCGTGCCGACCGCTGGGTTCCGAGCACGTCGTCACCGCGGCCTGACAGCCGCCATCGACGGCACATACATATCAGGGGCCGGCCCGGCGCATCCGCCGAACCGGCCCCACTGACGCATTCGTCGGGCTGAGACCTCTCAGCCTTCGTAGGACTCCAGCGGCGGGCAGGAGCAGACGAGGTTACGGTCCCCGTAGGCCCCGTCGATACGCCGCACCGGCGGCCAGTACTTGTCGGCAGCCGAGACCCCGGCCGGGAAGACCGCTGCCTCCCGGGAGTACGAGTGGTCCCACTCCCCGGTCAGCGACGCCGCCGTGTGCGGGGCGTTCCGGAGCGGATTGTCCTCCTTGGCCCACTCGCCGGAGCCGACCTTCTCGATCTCGGCCCGGATGGCGATCATCGCCTGGCAGAACCGGTCCAGCTCCGCCAGATCCTCGCTCTCGGTCGGCTCGATCATCAGCGTCCCGGCCACCGGGAACGACATCGTCGGCGCGTGGAAGCCGTAGTCGATCAGGCGCTTGGCCACATCGTCCACGGTCACGCCGGTGGCCTTCGTCAGCGGACGCAGATCCACGATGCACTCATGCGCCACCAGGCCGCCGGGGCCGGTGTAGAGCACCGGGTAGTGCGGCTCGAGGCGCTTGGCGACGTAATTGGCGCCGAGCACCGCGACCTGGGTCGCGCGGCGCAGCCCCTCGGCGCCCATCAGCCGGATGTACGCCCAGGAGATCGGCAGGATCCCCGCGGAGCCCCACGGCGCGGCCGAGACCGGGCCGACGCCGGTGGCCGGTCCGGCGGCGGGCTGCAGCGGATGGTTGGGGAGGTAGGGCGCCAGATGCTCGCGCACCGCGATCGGGCCGACGCCGGGACCGCCGCCGCCGTGCGGGATGCAGAAGGTCTTGTGCAGGTTCAGATGCGAGACATCGCCGCCGAACCGGCCCGGCTCGGCGAGCCCGACCAGCGCGTTGAGGTTGGCGCCGTCCACGTAGACCTGGCCGCCCGCGTCGTGCACGGTCGCGCAGATCTCGGTGATGTGCTCCTCGAACACCCCGTGGGTGGAGGGGTAGGTGACCATCAGGACGGCCAGCTGGTCGCCGTACTGCTCGATCTTGGCGCGCAGGTCGTCGGTGTCCACCTCGCCGTCCTGGCCGGTCTTGACCACGACGACCTTCATGCCCGCCATCACGGCGCTGGCGGCGTTGGTGCCGTGCGCGGAGGACGGGATCAGGCAGACGGTGCGCTGGGTGTCCCCGTTGGCCCGGTGGTAGGCGCGCACCGCCAGCAGCCCGGCGAGCTCGCCCTGGGACCCGGCGTTCGGCTGCAGCGAGACCTTGTCATAGCCGGTGACCTCGGCCAGCCGCTCCTCCAGCTCACGGATCAGGGTCAGATAGCCCTGGGCCTGCTCGGCCGGTGCGAAGGGGTGCAGCGCGCCGAACTCGGGCCAGGTGACCGGCTCCATCTCGGTGGTCGCGTTGAGCTTCATGGTGCAGGAGCCCAGCGGGATCATGCCCCGGTCCAGGGCGTAGTCCCGGTCGGCCAGGCGCCGCAGATAGCGCAGCATCGCGGTCTCGGAGCGGTGCTGGTGGAAGACCGGGTGGGCCAGATAGCCGTCCTGGCGCAGCAGGGCCGCGGGCAGCGCGTCCGGCGCCGAGGCGTCCAGCTCGTCGATACCCGGAATCCCGGACGCGTCGCCGTTGCCGCCGTCCACCCCGAAGGCGGACCATACGGCGGCGAGCTGCGCACGGCCGGTGGTCTCGTCGCAGGCGATGCCGACGTGGTCGGCATCGGTCAGCCGGAGGTTGACCCCGGCCTCGCGGGCCGCGGCGACGACCTCGGCGGCCCGGCCCGGCACCCGCGCGGTGAGTGTGTCGAAGAACGCGCCGTGCACCACCTCGACACCGCCGGCCCGCAGCCCCTCGGCGAGCACTGAGGCGTAGCGGTGGGTGCGGCGGGCGATCGCCGCGAGCCCGTCCGGGCCGTGGTAGACGGCGTACATCCCGGCCATCACGGCCAGCAGCACCTGAGCGGTGCAGATGTTGCTGGTGGCCTTCTCCCGGCGGATGTGCTGCTCACGGGTCTGCAGCGCCAGCCGGTACGCCTTGTCGCCGTCGGCGTCCACCGAGACCCCGACCAGACGGCCGGGCAGGTTGCGGGCGTAGGCGTCGCGCACCGCCATGAAACCGGCGTGCGGCCCGCCGAAGCCCATCGGGACGCCGAACCGCTGGCTGCTGCCCACCGCGATGTCCGCGCCCAGCTCCCCGGGCGAGGTGAGCAGGGTGAGCGCGAGCAGATCGGCGGCGACGGTGACGACGGCGCCCAGCTCATGGGCGCGCTCGATGACCGGACGCGGATCGCGCACCACACCGGAGGCACCCGGGTACTGCAGCAGCACGCCGAAGATCCCGCGCTCGGCGATCTCGTCCGGGATGCCCCCGGCCAGGTCGGCGACGACGACCTCGACACCGGTCGGCTCGGCGCGGGTCCGTATGACCGCGATGGTCTGCGGCAGACAGTCGGCGTCGATCAGGAAGACGCCCTCCTTGACCTTGCCGACGCGCCGCGACAGCGCCATCGCCTCGGCGGCCGCGGTGGCCTCGTCCAGCAGCGAGGAACCGGCCGTGGGCAGCCCGGTCAGATCGGCGACGACGGTCTGGAAGTTCAGCAGCGCCTCGAGCCGGCCCTGGGAGATCTCCGGCTGGTAGGGCGTGTACGCGGTGTACCAGGCGGGGTTCTCCAGCACATTGCGCAGGATCACCGGCGGGGTGTGGGTGCCGTAGTAGCCGAGGCCGATCATCGACGGCAGCACCTGGTTGCGGTCGGCGAGCGCGCGCAGCTCGGCGAGGACCTCCGGCTCGCTGCGGGCCGGTGGCAGGGTGTCCAGCGCCTCAGTGCTCTTGATGACGTCCGGTACGGCGGCCTCGGTGAGCTCGTCCAGCGAGCCGAAGCCGACCTGGGCGAGCATCTTGGCCTGCGCCTCGCCGTCCGGGCCGATGTGGCGCTGCTCGAACGGAGTACCAGATTCCAAGTCGGAGAGTGCGATGCGATTGGCGGTCATCTGCGGGGGCCTCCTGGTCTGTGACGACCTACGAGGGGCACCGCGGCTCGGGTGCCCGGACGGCCTCCCCCTCTGTCATCTCAACCTGAGAGCTTCACCGGCCCACATACCGCTTGACCGGTTTTCACCGTCGGTGAGGAGGGGTTCCGGAACTCTGCTCGCCCGTGGCCCACCCTGCTTTCCAGAGTGACCTCACCCGCACGGTACGTGTGCCTGAGAGATTCCGGGGAGGGTTTGCTCCTTCGGCGCCTCCGACAGCGTCGGCGGAGGACTCTCCCGCACGGGGTCTGCAGCCACAGTCAGCGTACCAGCGGTTCTGCCACGGGGGACGATCGCGGGCGTTCGAGTGGCCGAGTGCGGCGATGTGGCTTTTTGTAGGTAGCAATGGGCACTTGCTACCTACTTGTCATCTGTTTGCCACCTGTGGGAGAGAGCGTGCAGACCGATATCGACCCGCGGACCCTGATCGGCCGCAAGGCATTCGACCGCGAGGGCGCCAAGATCGGCACCGTGGACGAGGTCTATCTCGACGACGCGACCGGCGAGCCCGAATGGGCGGCGGTACGCACCGGGCTGTTCAGCCGGGACGTCTTCGTGCCGCTCGAACCGAGCGAGGTCGTCGGCGACACCCTGCGGGTGCCGTACGACCGGTCCCTGATCAAGGACGCCCCGGACTTCGGGGTAGGCCGCCACCTCTCCCCCGAGCAGGAGCTTCAGCTCTACCACCACTACGGCCTGGACGTCACGGGCTGACCCGGCCCCCGGCCGGGCTCGGGCCCGGGCTCGGACCCACCACCGGACTCTGGGGCCTGCCCGTCCCGGCCCTCGGCCTCCTCTCCTCCGGGCCCGGGCCTGTGCCCTCACCCGGGTGCGGGGCCGAGGTCCCGCCCGGGGCCAGGTCCGAAGTCTCCTCCGGAGCCGGGTCGGCGGACGCCTCCGGGGCCGAGTCGGCGACTGCCTCCGAGGCCGGATCCGGGCCCTCGGACTCCTCCGCGTCCGCGTCCGGGCGCAGCAGCGGTAGCGGGTCGGCGGGCTGTAGCGCCGGGTCGTCCACGGGGAACGTCCGTACTCG
>NZ_JAAAYH010000546.1:0-4985 GCF_018035285.1 Streptomyces sp. MK37H
CTTGGCGTTCGCCGAGGTCTGCCCCGTCGGCTTGCCCTCCTCGAACAGCGCGGCCGCGTGCCGGGTCGTCTTCTCGGCCCAGTGGCCCGTGGTCACCAGCCCCAGCAGCAGGATGACGGCACCGCACGCGGCGATGATCCACCACGCGGGACGGGCCGCGTCCACGAACGACGCGGCGGCCGCGGACGAGGCGGCGTGCCCCATCCCGCCCGCCGCCGCCGACGCGGCGCCCGCCGCCAGCACCGCGCCGATGACCGCGACACCGAGCGACTGGCCCACCTGACGGCTGGTGGAGGCGACGGCCGCGGCGACCCCGGCCTGGGAGCGGGGCATCCCGGAGACCGCCGTATTGGTGATGGGCGCGTTGACCATGCCGAAGCCGAGGCCGAACAGCACATAGCCGATCAGCAGCCCCGCATCGCTCGCCTGGACGTCGAAGACGGCGAACAGGAGCCCGCTGGCCGTTATGGCCACCCCGGCCACCAGCATCGACGGCCGTGGCCCGCGGGCGCCCACCAGCCGCCCGGACAGCGGCGCGCAGACGAAGCACATGAACGCCATGGGCAGCATCCACAGCCCGGCGTGCAGCGCGTTGAGCCCGCGCACGTCCTGGAGATAGAGCGTGTTCATGAAGAGATAGCCGCCGAGCGCCGCGAAGGCGCACACCGCGACGACCGTGGCCCCGCTGAACGGCGCGCTGTGGAAGAACCGCACATCGATCAGCGGTTCCTCACGCCGCCGCTCGTAGCGGATCAGCGTGAGCAGCCCCAGGGCGGCGATCCCCGCACAGGTCGCGATCAGCGGCGAGTCCCAGCCGCGGTCCGGCGCCTCGATGATCGCGAACGTGAGGGTGCCCAGCACCGCGATGACCAGCAGCTGGCCTACGGGGTCGACCCGGCGCGGCCGGGGGGCACGCGACTCGGGGACGTAACGGGCGGTGAGGAGCAGCGCCGCGAGCCCGACCGGAATGTTCATCCAGAAGATCGAGCGCCAGCCGACGGACTCCACCAGCAGTCCGCCCACGATCGGCCCGGCCGCCATGCTGATGCCGACGACCCCGCCCCAGGCCCCGATGGCGCGGGCCCGCTCCCTGGGCTCGGTGAAGACGTTGGTGATGATCGACATGGCGACGGGGTTGAGCATCGAACCGCCGATCGCCTGCACCATGCGGAAGAGGATCAGCGTTTCCAGATTGGGTGCGAGGCTGCACAGTCCCGAGCCGAGGGTGAAGATCACCAGCCCGGTCTGGAAGGTGCGCTTGCGTCCCACCCGGTCGGCCGTCGACCCCGAGAGCATCAGCAGGGCGGCGAGGACCAGGGTGTAGGCGTCGATCGTCCACTGCATCCCCGAGACGGAGGCGTGCAGATCACTCCGTATCGAGGGCAGCGCGACATTGAGAACCGTGTTGTCGAGGCTGACGAGCAGCAGGCTCATGCAGCAGATCGCCAGCACAAGCATGCGCCGCCGATGGCTGAGCTCACGCATGGTTGAACGCTACATCGATACCGTCGGTGCGGCGGTCATCGCCGCCCTGTCGATCCCTCTCGCGGGTGCGGGACAAGTTCCCTCTCGCGGGTGCGGGACAATAAGAGATCGGCCCCGCCCTCTCACCGTAGTACGCACGAGAAAGCTGATCCCATGACGCAATCGCCGCAGACGCCGCACACGGAGCGGACGCAGCTGCGGATCGGACCCCATAGGGTCCAGCCGCCGGTCGTTCTGGCACCGATGGCCGGGATCACCAACGCCCCGTTCCGCACCCTGTGCAGGGAGTTCTCGGGTGGCAAGGGGCTGTTCGTCAGCGAGATGATCACCACCCGGGCGCTGGTGGAGCGGGACGCCAAGACGATGCGGCTGATCCACTTCGACGGCACCGAGAAGCCGCGCTCCATCCAGCTGTACGGGGTGGACCCGGTGACCGTCGGCAAGGCCGTCCAGATGATCGTGGACGAGGATCTCGCCGACCATATCGACCTCAACTTCGGCTGCCCGGTGCCCAAGGTGACCCGTAAGGGCGGCGGCTCGGCGCTCCCGTACAAGCGGCATCTGCTGCGCTCGATCCTGCGCGAGGCCGTGACCGCCGCGGGCCCGCTGCCGGTGACCATGAAGATGCGCAAGGGCATCGACGACGACCACATCACCTACCTCGACGCGGGCCGGATCGCCGTCGAGGAGGGCGTGACCGCGATCGCCCTGCACGGCCGCACCGCGGCCCAGCACTACGGCGGCACCGCCGACTGGGAGGCGATCGCCCGGCTGAAGGAGGCCGTCCCCGAGATCCCGGTGCTGGGCAACGGCGACATCTGGTCCGCCGACGACGCGGTCCGGATGATGCGCGAAACGGGCTGTGACGGCGTGGTCGTGGGGCGCGGCTGCCTGGGGCGGCCCTGGCTCTTCGGCGACCTGGTGGCCGCGTTCGAACCGGGCGACGGGGCGTCGGTATCCGGCCCCGGGGCGCCGGTGTACGCGCGGCCGACGCTCAAGGAGGTCGCGGCCGTGATGCGCCGCCACGCCGAGCTGCTCGCCGAGTGGCTGGAGGACGAGGAGCGCGGCGTGATCGACTTCCGTAAGCACGTCGCCTGGTACACCAAGGGCTTCTCGGTGGGCTCGGAGATGCGCAAGCGGCTGGCCATCACCTCGTCCCTCGCCGAGCTGGACACCCTGCTGGCGGAGCTGGACCTGGACCAGGAGTGGCCCCCCGGCGCCGACGGCCCGCGCGGCCGCACCTCCGGCCGCAACCGCGTGGTGCTGCCCGACGGCTGGCTGGACGACCCGTACGACCGCGCGGGCGTCGGCGCGGACGCGGAGCTCGACACCTCGGGCGGCTGAGCCGGGTAGTCCGGGGCGTGAGCCGGGTAGGGGCCGTAAGCCGGATGGACCAGGGGCGAGCCCGGTAGTCCGGGGGTCACATGGGGTCATCACCGGTTAAAGTGATGGGCTCGTGGTCGCGGTGGGATCTGGACGATCTGGGGGGATCGGTGACAAGCGTCGTCTTCGTCCACGGCACGGGGGTCCGGGCCAAGTCGTACGAGAAGAGCTTCGCGCGGGTCGTGAGCGGCCTGGGGCGGGTGAGAGCCGATATCCCGGTCGCCCGCTGCTTCTGGGGCGAGGAGCACGGAGCCTCGCTGGGGCTCGGCGGGGCGTCGCTCCCGGTGCGCACCAAGAACCGCGGCGTCGGCGGTGACGGCGCGCTGGACGAGGACGATCCGCTGGCCGTATGGGCACTGCTGGAGGTGGATCCGCTCGCGGAGCTGCGGGAGTTCGCGCAGGCGGCGAAGGCGCGGCGCGGCGGAGGCGCGCGGGCCGGTTTCGCCCCCGGCCGTCAGGACCCCTGGCAGGTCATGGCCGACAAGGCGCGCGGGCTGAGCCTGGAGGCGCTGACCGGTGGCGGGGACAGCCTGGACGAGCTGGTGGCCGACCTCGCGCCGCACCTCGGCCCGGCCGGTGGCCGCGTCGCCCAGGAGATCTCCCGCACCCTGGGCGGCACTCCGCCCGCCGACGGCATCGAGCCCATCGCGGCCCGTGCCGTGTACGCCCTGGCCGTCCAGCGGGCCGAGGGCCCGCACGGCGACGAGGAGCCGCTCGAGGTGGACGGCGCCGACCGCGACACCGTCGTCGGCGCGCTCACCGATCAGCTGGGCGGCGCCGGGCGGGGCGGATTCGTCGCCGGTGCCGCGAAGGGCGTCGCCGTACGGGCGCTCAACTCCTACCTCTCGCCGTTGTCCTCGCTGGCCCACACCTTCCGTGGCGGCATCACCAAGGGATCCGTCCCGGCCAGTGGCGACATCCTCCGCTACCAGGTGCGCGGCGCCGGGGTGCGCGCCGCGATCCGGGCGGCGGTGCGCGATGAGATCGAGTCGGGGAACGGCCCGGTGGTGCTGCTCGCCCACAGCCTCGGCGGTATCGCCTGTGTCGATCTGCTCGCCGATCCCACGGAGGAGCCGCCCGAGGTGGAACTGCTGGTGACGGTCGGCTCCCAGGCGCCGTTCCTCTACGAGTTGGACGCGCTCACCGCGCTGCGCCGCGACGAACCGCTGCCCGGCGCCTTCCCTCGCTGGATCAACGTCTACGACGAGCGGGATCTGCTCGGCTTCGTCGGGGAGAAGGTCTTCCCCGGCCGGGTCACCGATCTGCGCGTCAACACCCGCCAGCCCTTCCCTCGCGCCCACACCTCGTACTTCGTCCACCAGCGGCTGTACGACCTGCTGGCCCCGGAGCTGCCGAAGTGACAGCGGTGGAGCACGACTGGCGCCGCACCCACGCCGTGATCGTGGCGGTCGAGCGGTACAACGGCAGCGACGACCTGAACCTCGACGGCCCGGTGCGGGACGCCATCGGCATGCGGAAGTGGCTGACCGGGCGGGGCGTGCCGCCGGAGAACATCCAGTTACTTGCCTCGCCCATGGAGCGCAACAGGGCGGCCCTGGAGGCGGTGCACCCCGATTACCGCCCGGCGGAGCGCGCCGATGTGCGCAAGGTCTTCCGGGAGGGGCTGCGCGACATCGACGGCGACTGGCTGTGGATTTACTGGGCCGGGCACGGGGTGCAGGCAGCGGGCGGCCGCTGGAGCCTGCTGTACCCCGAGACCTCCGACACCGACCTCCAGGGGCTGGACGCCGACAGTCTGGTCGATCTGGTGCGCACCGACCACCTGCCCTGGGACGGAGTGGACCGGGTCACCGTGGTCATCGACGCCTGCCGGGAGGCCCTTCCCGGCGGCACCCATGAACTGGCAGACATCCCGCAGCCGCTCACCAACGCGGCCCAGATCCGACCCGACCGGCCGGTCTTCTGGATGCGGGCCTGCCAGGCGGGCGCCGCCGCCATGGAGCGGGCGGGCACCGGGCGCTTCACCTCGGTTCTGCTGCGGCAGCTGGAAGCGGCGGGTACGGCAGGGGCGGCGCTGGATCTGGACCGGGTCTGGCAGGGCGTACAAGACGAGTTCGCCCAGTCGCGCGGGGCGGAGAGCACTCGGCAGTACCCGA
>NZ_JAAAYH010000547.1:0-4975 GCF_018035285.1 Streptomyces sp. MK37H
ATGGGAAGAGGACGGCCGGACAGCTTCTGCTGGACTGGTACGGGCAGGCGCCGGACGAGGAGCGGCTGCTGGTGCTGCACCGCTGGGGAGTCTTCCTTCTGGCTGCGCCCTCACGTAGGTGGGGCCCGGGCCCAGCCGCACGACTGCGCCTGGTCAGGGAGCTCCCCCCGTACGCCGAGCGCCTTGAGGTGCCGGTGGTCTCCGGCCCGGACCTCCCCTGCTTCCGGCTGAAGTGCACCGATGGATCCTGGCTGGGCCTGCGCTTCCTGGGATCGGAGGACGACGCCACGCGGGCTCTCGATGCCTGCCGGAGCTCTCTGGGCGTCACGCCGTACGCGGCGCGGAACGCCCGGCTGAAGTCCGCCGGGCGCGGGAAACCCCACCGGGCGGCGATGGCGCTGATCGACCGCCGCCGCGGCCGGGGGTCGGTGAGGTCGGCATGGCAGCGTTCCAGGCGGCGCCGACGTATCCGGGCGCTGACGGTTTTCCGGCTCGCTTTGGAACAGCAGGTGGAGGGTGCGTACGGAGATGTGGTGGTGGGCGGCGATGGCCGCGGGGCATAACTCGGGGTCGCCCAGGTGCTGGTCGATGAAGGCGTTGATCCGGGCCAGCAGCACCGCATTGCGTGTCTCGGCGGGCAGGGTGTCCTGGGATCCGAGCCGGGCCGCCAGCAAGGTTGCGGCCAGGTCCACCCCGATGGCGCCGAGCCGGACCAGCTCCGCCGGGCCGCAGTGCGGGCGGCCTGCGGCAGCTGTGCCAGGTACGGGCCGAGCAAGGCCGCCGACCCGGCCCGGGACGGCAGCGGCTCGGCCAGCAGCCGGTCAGCCCGGCCGCTGGCCAGCGGCGGGACGGGGCGCGGCAGCCGCATCAGCGTCGGGCGGGTCTGGCGGCCCTGGTCAAGGAACTCGCAGGCCAGCGGATGCGAGCTGGAGAACAGGGCCATGTCGCCAGCTTGGAGACAGGCGACGCCGCGCGCCTGCTCCAGCCGGACCGAGCTGTCTCGGACCAGGAGCAGGTAGTAGTTCTCAGGGTCGTGGCGGCGGATGTGGACCGGCGAGCGGCGGGCTGTCATCGGGGAGAAATCGAAGGCCGTCACCTGGCTGTGCGGCAGCTCGACGGCTTCCGCCCGGCCCTGGAAGACAGCCGTGTGCGCGCTGCGTGCCGCCACAGGCATGACTTCGTGGCCGACCATCTCGCACCACCAGTCAAACCGCTCCGGCGCCGGGACGGAATCGGTGCCCACCGTCACCACCGGCCCCGTACCGCCCTGTCCTGATATCTCCGCGCAAACCGGCATGCAACCGATGGTGCCCGGCGGGACATCGATCGAGAAGACCGCCGCTTCAGTCGGGCGGCCGCTGGTGCCGGGCGCTCAGACGGTTCAGCACCCGCGGACGCCAGCGGTGGGCGAGGTAGGTGTCGCAGTCCTGCTCGGAGAAGTCCCCGATCAGGTACTGGCGAGCGCCGCCCTGCCCGGTGGCCCGGGCCGGCCGCCCGGAGTGGGGGCCAGGCCGGGCCAGGAGAAGGCCTGGCGGCCGGTCAGCCCTTGGTCTTGATCTCGCCCAGGGGTGTGAACCCTGTCCAGCACGGGGTGTCGAGCCGGAGAGTTCCCGTACCGCCTGCGCCGCCATCGCAATAGGTCGAGGCCGAACTCGAATTGATGAAGACGCCGTTCGGGTCGACGTCAGTACCTGCGAAGGGTGCTCCGGGGAACGTCTGCGCCCCGACATTGAGTGAGTCGTAGGGGCAGCCGTTGCCTGAGGTGAAGCAGGGGGCGCTTTCACCGATCGGGTTGTAGCCGGCGTGTGTGGTGTTGTACGCGACGGTCCAGATGACCTGGTCGGGAAGGGTGGTCACGCCGGGAAAGTCGAATTTGACCGTGTGTGCCAACCCGTTGTAGCACGTGTTGTCGGCCGGGCTGAACCATTTGCCCGCGTTCGATCCTGTGCAGTTCACAGGGTCCGCTGAAGGCCGGTAGGGGATGTTGAATGTCTTCGTCACGGTGGCGAGGAGAGCGCCGGGGGCGGGGACGGGACCCGAGTTGTCCACTGCGTAGATGTTTGCCGTGATGGGGTGGGTGAAGGTGGCTCCCGGCGTCGTCAGGCAGTCGCCGCCGGACGGGCTCCCGTTCTGGCATTTCTGGCTCGACATCACCACCTGCAGCGACTTGAGGGTGCGCGGTTCGGGGGTGGCTGAGGCGGGCTGGGTGAGTGCGGCAAGTCCGACCTCGTCCCCGAACTCACTCGTCGAGGTCGCCTCGAAGCCCAGGCTGGAGACGTTTCCTGGCACCTGCTGGGGGATCGAACTGTAGGCGATCTTGCTGCCATTGCCGCTGATGCCACCACTGCCGCCATTGCCGCCTTCGCCGTGCCCCTGGGCGAACACCGGGCCTGTGGCCGGTCCCGCCAGCAGGCCAAGAAGGGCCAGCGGCAGGGCGTAGGCGGAGAACTTGTGTCTCAACGCGCGTGTGTACCGGCGCGGGATCTTTCTCATGGAGTCTCCGTCGAGTAGCCGTTTTCGGGTATCCCGGACAGAACCTAGCCACACCAGGGGTCGCATATGGCATTTCTTCATATAAATAGCCCAATTGCCTCAATCATGGTGAACCGTAACCAGACGCAGATCGTCGAGCTGCTCACGCGGCTGGTCGGCCAGGAGGGAGCGGCCCATCCTCGGACCAAGGAGGAGACAGCGGGCTTCACGGCTCCTCCTATGAGGCGAGAATCTTCCCCCCTTTGATATGGGGTCAGGCTCGCGGCAGACCTGTCTTTCGCTCGATCGGGCCGTGAAAACCAAGGCGCCGTAGGCCCTGGGGATCAAATGCCGCTTCAGGGGCATCAGCTCGATGTAGTCTTCGCGACCCAGCGGCACCGGGACGTACCCGCACACGGCGATCAGCGCCGCCCACATCTCATTCGGCGACAGCGCACAGCGGGGCATCATCGGATGCCGCAGCCCATCGTGCTCACGCTCCTGCCACCCGCAGATGATCCACTCCTGGAACATCTCGGCCAACTGGGCCAGCGTCCACACCGCCTCGCCCTCGGCGTCCTTCCCACGCTCGCCGGTGTGCGAAGCCGTATAGGCGGCCACGTGCTGCACAAACAGTGTGTTGATCGAGGAGAAGGTGCGCTCCACGTGCCCCTTGGCCGGCCCGTTGCCCGGCGGCGCGGGCTGCACGGAGATACCCAGCGACTCGCAGGCGGCGATGAACGAGGATGAGACGAACACATTGCCCTGATCGACCACGATGGTCTGCGGGGTGATCACCGGCCGCGCCGCGGCACCTTCCAGCCGGGCATCCACGCTCAGCAGCCGCTCGTAGGGCACCACCGAGTGTTCCATCGCCAGCGCCTCGGCCCAGCCGGGTCGCATCGGCGCCGGGACCATCATCTGCGCCAGCAGCTGCGCCGCGTCCACGCTGCGGATCCCTTTCGCGCGCAGCATGGCCGCGCAGATGGTGCGGGTGGCCACATCCAGAGCGATGGTTAGCTCCGGACGCTCCACCACCCCGTCGTCGAGCACCACGAAGGCGTCCAGCATGGTGCTGTCCATCATCACCAGCTCACCCGGCGCCATCACCGTCGTCGGCACGAACGGGGGAGCCGGCCGGGCTGAGCGCCAGCGGCGCTGCCGCGCACTGTCCAGCAGCCCGCGGCCGTCGGCGACGGCGTGCACGAGCCGGTTGAACGTCGCACTCGGGGGCAGCGGCACCACCCCGTCCCCGTACTGCTCGGCCAGCAGCCGCTCGGTGTACACCCGAAGCCGCCCCAGCGTCCCGTTGGAGCGCTCCCGCCCGGCCTCCAGCACCTCCCGCAGGGCGGCCACCACCCGCTCGTCCGCACGCCCCAGGACGGACCGCGGCCGGGTGGCCCGGTGGTCCACCAGCCCCCACACCCCGTCCTGCCGGTGACGGGCCCGCATCCGCCGCACCGTCACCGCGCTGGTCGGCATGCCGGCCGCCGACAGCTCCACCGCCTTCGCCTCCTCGCGCTGAGCCAGCGTCCGCGTCTGCGGGTCGTACTCCGCCCGCGGCGGCCCTGCTGCACCGGACCCGCCTGGCCGCCCCGTCTCCACCTCCCGCACATGCCGCTCCCACGCCAGGGCCCGTTCCCGCACCGCCTCGGACAACGACTCCAGCAAGCCCAGCGGCGGCACCCTGGGCACTCCCGGCGCATCCAGGACTTCGAACCCCGCATCGGCGAACACCAGCGACATCAAAACCGCCGCTACTTCACCGTCCTCGGTGACCAGCCGCACCTGACCGTCAGCAAGGGCCGCCACCCTCCAGGTGCGCCCCCCGAACCGCACCTGGCACCCCAGCTCCACCACCGGCCTGCCAGACATCCCGCTGCCCGCCCTCACTCTGCCGCCTGCGCCCACACCGGCATCCGCTCATGCATCGCCGCCCCCAGGTCCGCCGCCAGCTGTCCCGCCCACAGGGCATGGAACAGCGCGGGAAGTACTACCAGCGGATCCCCGATCCTCCGTACGCCCTCCCACAGCGGCGCGGGCTCGGCGAACGCCTCCTGCAGCGCGGCAACAAGCAACTGACCACCGTGGTGCCGCGGGTGCCGGTATCCGGCCAGCCAGGTCACATTGCGCCGGTAGATCGGGTCGTAACGCTCGTAGGGGGGTTTGTTGGTGTGCGGGGTGGCGGTTGGCCTGGAGTGTTGTGGGTTTGTTGAGAGGAAGGGTGAGCGGTTCGTGTGGCTGGGTCGGGGTGTCTGAGCTGTGGTTATGTGTTCTGTATGGGTGTTTGCTGGGGGAGTTGTAGGTAGTTCTGGCGTGTAAAGGTTTGGTTGGTGTTTTTGCTGGTCAGGACTGTTCGTGCTGGTGGGGTGGGGGTTAGCGGGTTCGGGTGCGGGGACGGTGGTGGGTTTCGGCGAGGTGGTCGAGGCGGATGGCTTCGAGTGATTGTTTGGTGATGCGTTCGGTGCCGTCGCTGATGGCGGTGATGGCGGCTTGGCGGATG
>NZ_JAAAYH010000548.1:0-4949 GCF_018035285.1 Streptomyces sp. MK37H
CCACCAGACGTAGAACAGCAGAGTCCAGGCCACCAGCATGGCCACGGACAGCGGCAGGGTCAGCGAGGCGAGGGTGCCGATCCCGGCGGAGCGCCGGTAGCGCTGGAGGAAGCCGAGTGCCATGACGAAGTAGGCGCTCATCGGGGTGATGGCGTTGGTGCAGGAGTCGGCGATGCGATAGACGGCCTGGGTGGCCTCCGGGGGGATGTGCAGCAGCATCAGCATCGGCACGAAGACCGGGGCAACCAGCGCCCACATGGCCGAGCCGCTGGTCATCGCCAGATTGATCACCGTGCACACCGCCACGATGCCGAGGAAGGCGACCGGGCCGGTGACCCCGAGGTCCTTCAGCAGATCGGCGCCGCGGATGGCGAGCACCTGGCCGACACCGGTCCACTTGAAGTAGGCGAGGAACTGGGAGATGGCGAAGAACAGCACCAGGATGGGGGCCATCTCCCGCATGCCCTGCGCCATGAAGTCCGGGATGTCCCGGCTGCCGCGCACGGTGCCGGCCGCACGCCCGTAGACCGCGCCGAGGAGGGCGAAGAGCACTCCGAGCACCACGGCGATTCCGGAGAGCACGGGCGATTCGACGATGCTGCCGCCCTCGCCGCGCAGCGGTGACCCGGTGGGGATCATCGCCACCACGATCACCGCGAGGTAGATGCCGAGGGCGACGGCGGCGCGGCGCAGCCCGCGGCGCTCCTCGGGTGCCAGGGCGAGCTCGACATCCCCAGTGGTCTCCGCGGTGGCTTCCCCGTCCGCCTCCTCGGGCTCGGGCGGAAGCGCCGCCACCCGCTTCACCAGCACCTTCTCGGTGACGAAGGTGATCACGGCGGCCAGCACCACCGAGGAGGCGAGGGAGAAGAAATAGTTGGACAGCGGGGTGACGACATAGCCGGGGTCCACGGTGTGCGCGGCGGCCGTGGTCAGCCCGGACAGCACCGCGTCCATCGGGGTGATCAGCGGGCTGGCGTCATAGCCGGCCGATACTCCGACGAAGGCCACCACGATCCCCAGCACCGGGCTGCGTCCGACGGCCCGGAAGGCCAGCCCGCCCAGGGGGACCAGGGCCACATAGGCGGCGTCGGACGCGATGTGGGCGACCATCGCGGTGAAGGCCAGGGCGAAGGTCATCCAGCGCGCCGGGACCTTGGCGACACCGGCCCGCAGCATCGCCGCGAGCAGCCCCGACCGGTCGGCGACGGCGACACCGAGCATGACGACCAGGATGGTGCCGAGCGGTGGGAAGGTGGCGTAGTTGGTGATCGCATCGTTGATCATCGACCGCACGCCGTCGACCGAGATCAGGCTGCGCACCGCCACGGTCTTGTCCCCCGCCGGGTCGACCGCGGAGACGTCCGCGGTGGCGAGCCCCCAGCTGATCAGCGCGAGGAGGGCGCTGAGGATGGCGAACAGCCAGAAGGGGTGGGGAAGTTTGTTGCCCGCTCGCTCGACGGCGCCGAGCACCCGGAGCAGTGCGGACAGCGCCGCCGAGGATTCCCCGGGCGCGTTGGGAGGCGGTTTGCCGGGGGTGTTGTCGGGCGTGGTCGTGGTGTCGTTGGAACTCACCGTCCGCGCTCCTTCTTCGACGACGCAGTAGTGGTCGTCCATTAGAGAAGGCATGACGGAATGAGGCAAGTAAAAGTCTCGTTACGCAGGAATGATTCACTCATGGAGCACCAATCGCACGATAGATTCGTATCCATGGCATCCGTTCCCCCCACCCCTCCGGTGCTCGACAACGCCGACCTCGATCTGGTGGCCGCCCTGCAGGTGGCACCGAGGGCACCGCTGAGCGCGCTGGCCGAGGTGCTCGGCAGCTCCGCCAGCACCGTCGGCCGCAGGCTGGTCCGGCTCGCGGAGGAGCGGTTGCTGCGGGTGATCGGGCAGGTGGAGTGGCCGATGCTGGCCGAGGGCAACCCCATGCACATCTGGGTGGCCACGGCCCCGGGGCAGGCGTGGGAGGTGGCCCGGCAGCTGTCCGAGCTGCCCGAGATCCCGTTCGTCGCCACGACCACGGGCCGCACCGATGTCTACTGCTCCCTGCACGCCACCCGGCGCGACCGGGCGCGTGAGCTGCTGATGACACGGATCCCGTCCGTCCCCGGTGTCCGGTCGGCCCATACCGAGCTGGTGCTGCGGGCGACGGCGAAGTCCGACTCCTGGCGGCTGCGGCGGCTGGACGACGCCCAGGTGCGGGCGTTGCGGGAGGTCGCCGATCCGGTGGAGGAGCCCGCCGCCGTCACCGGGTTCGGCCCCGACGAGCTGCGGGCCATGGAGCTGCTGCGCCAGGACGGTCGGGCGAGCGCCGCCGATGTGGCGCGCGGGCTCGGCATCAGCCGGTCCACCGCCTACCGGCTGACCCAGTCACTCCTCCAGCGCGGGCTGGTGCGGCCCCGCGTGGAGATCGAACCGGCGCTGCTCGGCCACCTGCTGGAGGTCGTGATCGAGCTGCATGCCGCGCCCGGGGCCATCCAGGAAGTGGCCGACGCGCTGGCCCGGCACCCCTCGGCGCGCTATGTCTCGATCGTGGCGGGCACCTCCTCGGTGATCCACCACGGTGTGTTCCGGGACGAGGACGGCCTGGCCGAGCTGCTCACCCGCGATCTGGCGACGCTTCCCGGCATCACCGCCTGCGAGGTGTCGGTGGTCCTCGATGTGCTGCGCCGGTACTGGATCGGCCGCGAGGACGGAAGACTGCTGAGCCAGGACCGATGAGTTCCGCGCGGTGCGCCGGTCTGAGGGTGAAACAGGGGGCGACGCCTTTCCGCTCCCGCTCACCGAGGAGACACCATGAGCAGCGACGAGATCACCATCAGCCGGGACCTGGACGCACCGCGCGAGACGGTGTGGCGGGTGTGGACCGAGCCGGAGTACTTCGCCCGCTGGTTCGGCGCCGCGCCCGAGTCGGTCGACCTCGACGTCCGGCCGGGTGGCGCCTGGAGGGCGACCGTCGCCACGCCCGCGGGCGAGATGCCGATGCGCGGTGTCTACCGCGAGGTGGTCGGCCGGGAGCGGCTGGTGTGGACGCTGGATCTGCCGCAGGGTGCGATGGAGATGACCGCCACCTTCGCCGATCTGGACGGCGGCCGGACCCGGGTGGTGCTCCGGCAGCCTGCCCCGCCGGAGGAGCAGTGCGCCCAGGCCGAGGAGGGTGCCGCCCAGCTGCTGGACGCCTTCGCCAAGGTGCTCGCGTCGGTCTGAGCGCTCCCGGTCACTCCCCCGGCGGCGGCCCGTCCCACTCGATGACGTCCACTTCGTCGCCCACGGCCAGTTTTCCGGCGCGGATCACGGAGAACTGGCAGCCGAACAGGGTGGCGCCGCCGGGGCCGCGCCGGTAGCCGGCCATGGTGCGCAGCGGCTCGGGGCCCGCCTTGACGCCCTCGCTCTGATCGACCGTCGTCACAACGCACCGGGCGGTGTGCTTGGCGAAGCCCAGCTCGGCTCCGCCGATGGCGATCCTGCGGACCCGGTCCTCCCGATGGGGTTCGTCCCATCCGCCGAGCACAATGCCGGGGCGGAAGCGGTTCATCGGCAGTGGAGCGCCGCCCGCCTCGGCGATCCGCTCGTTCAGCCCGTCCAGGCTGGCCCGGGAGACGATGTGCACCGCGGCGCTGTCGGCGTAGCCACAGGTGCCGGGGATCCATCCGTCGGTCACCCGGTCGTGCTCCGGGGGCACCCGCACCAGCCTGCTCGGCGCGCCCAGAAACCGGGAAAGCCACATGGCGGCGTCCTCGCCCTGGTCGATGCCGAGATAGGGCGTGTCGAACACGGTGACCTCGCGCCGGGCGGAGGTGGTGTCGATGTCGATGGCCACCTCGTCCTCGCCGGGTGCGGACAGGGTGAGCCGGGTGCCGTGCGGGTCGATGGCGGGGCGGATGACGGCGAGCCGGGGATCCCGCCGCTGAGTGCGGCACTCTCCGTCCTCGCCGATGACCATGAAGCTGCGGTCGTGTTGCAGACCCGCCTCCGTCAGCAGCGCCTCGGACAGGGGGACACCCGCGCAGCCCTTGATGGGATAGCAGGTCAGCTCGACAACGGTGGCCACGCGGGCACCTTACCCCAGAGGTGGCGGCGTCTCCGAGCGGCCGGTCGGGGCGCTCATTCCCCATCGCCCGGTGCCCGGCCGGCGTTTCATGGCACGGCCCGGCTCCGCCATGCGCCCCCGGCTCGGCGTCCAGCGGCGGGGCGTAGCGCCGAGTACGCCGAATCACCCACCGCGCACGGCCGGTGGCCACCGGCATACGCAGTAGGTGCGCTGCGCCTCCCGTCGGCGGGAACCCAAAACGAACCGTTTCCAGGGAGCGGCGGACGAGGCCGCGGGAAAAGCGCGGCCCCCGGCGCCGCCCGGGGTCCCGGACAGGCGGGGTGAAGGGTGACTATTCCGGGGCCGCTGCTGCGAGCGGCCGGAAGGGAGGAAGTCGATGTGAGGCACATGATATGCGCGGCGGCGCGGTTCCCGCTATACACGGGCGCGTGATTCTCCGCCAGTTCCCCGCCGCCATGACGACCGGCCCTTTTCGGAGAACTGCCGCGGCGCACGGGCGGTCGGCGAGGCGACGCCCGACAACAGATACGGTAAACGCCGAGTCAAGTCCGTTCCGTGGCCCATGAGTTGGCCAGGCGCCAAGCGGCTGCCCTTGTTCCGCGGGCCATACCGAAGGCGAGAGGGCATACGAGTCGGGGCCCTGGTTCCGCACCCGGTGCCCTCGGTCGCCTCGCCGTCTCTCCATCGTCTCCCCGCCGTGTCGTCGTCCGGGCCGCGTCCGCTCCCCGCCGGCCCCGGCCCTGAACGCCACGGTCGGCGGCGGGCCCCGTCGATACGTTTCAGTCTCCCGCCGCGCCCTGGGAAACTCCGCCGGGCACCTCCGGCGCCTTCGCTCATGCGTCCCCCTCTTCCCCGCCCCGCCGCAAGGCCGTCCTATTTTCCCGCCCCTCCCGCCGTC
>NZ_JAAAYH010000549.1:0-4904 GCF_018035285.1 Streptomyces sp. MK37H
GGTGATGTGGGGGTGCGGCTCGTGTCCCGTCCCGGCGGCCGCTTCGGCGGCGACGGTCTCGGTCGGGTGGCGGTGACCGGCGACGGGTGCGATGACGCCGTCGTCGCCGGGGACCGTCTCGGCCGGGCCCGGTGCGGGGAGCCCGCTGGGGCGGTCTGGAGCGGCGGTGCCGGGCGAACCCTCAGAAGGTCCGGCGGAGGCGGCTCCTGGGGCCGCTGAGGCGCTTCCAGGGCCGGGGACGGGCGGAGGCGGCGACGCGACGCCTGGGGACGCCTCCACGCCCGTACCGTTGGCGGTCGCGGGTTCGATGCCGCCCTGCGCGGTCTTCGTGCCCGTAAGGCCGAGTCGCTTCGCCTCCGCCGCCTTCGCGCGGGCGGTCGCACGGGCGACGCGGCGCTGGGCGCGGACCGTCCGGTAGCGGGCGAGTGTGCCCATCACGAAGATCGTAAGGACGATCAGCACCATCAGCTCACTGATGAAGATGCCCCAGAACAGCCCGTACCCCGACAGCTGGTCCTTCGGGGTGTCGGGCCAGGCCGCCGCCAGGTCTTGGGGCTCCTGCAGCAGATGGCGCAGCGCCACCGGTGTGCGCATGAAGGTCAGGTTGTCCGGCCAGGCGCCGTGGGCGAAGAGCCCGGCCAGCCCGGTCGCCGACCACATCAGACCGAGCGTGCCCAGCAGGAGGGCGATGGCGCCGACCAGCAGGCCGTCCGGAATGCCGCGTTCCGCGGACGGAGGCCTTCCGTGCTCCGCGGGCCCGCCGTGATTCTGTCCCGCCGCCATCTCATGCCACCGTGGATCCGTACGACGGCCCGCCGTAGGTGTCCGCCTCCGCCGCCTCGACCGCCGCGGCGGCACGCTCCTCGGCCTCCGCCTCGACCGCCATCTGCACGGCCAGCGCGTCCTCCGTCATCGCCCGGTCGGTGTAGACGAGGGGCCGCTCGGCCTCGGTGATCAGGTGTTTGACGACCTGTACGTTGCCGTTGACGTCCCAGACCGCGATACCGGGGGACAGCGTGGGGATGATCTCGACGGCCCAGCGGGGCAGGCCCAGGACGCGGCCGGTGGCCCGTGCCTCGTCCGCCTTCTGGGCGTAGATCGTCCGGGTGGAGGCCATCTTGAGGATGGCCGCGGCTTCCCGGGCCGCCGCCCCGTCGACCACGTCGGAGAGGTGGTGGACGACGGCGACGAACGACAGGCCGAGCCGCCGCCCGAACTTCAGCAGCCGCTGGAAGAGCTGGGCGACGAAGGGCGAGTTGATGATGTGCCACGCCTCCTCGACCAGGAAGATGCGCTTCTTACGGTCGGGACGGATCCAGGTGTGCTCCAGCCAGACGCCCACGATGGCCATCAGGATCGGCATCGCGATCGAGTTGCGATCGATATGGGACAGGTCGAAGACGATCAGGGGTGAATCCAGATCGATTCCGGCCGTGGTGGGGCCGTCGAACATACCGCGCAGATCACCGTCGACCAGCCGGTCCAGCACCAGGGCGACATCGAGGCCCCAGGCCCGTACATCGTCTATATCGACGTTCATCGCCGCCGCCGACTCCTCCTCGGGGTGGCGCAGCTGCTCCACGATGTCGGTCAGCACCGGCTGGCGGTCGACAACGGTCTCGTTGACATAGGCGTGCGCGACCTTCAGGGCGAACCCGGAGCGCTCGTCGAGCCCGTGCCCCATCGCGACCTCGATGATCGTGCGGAGCAGGGCGAGCTGACCGGTCGTGGTGATCGCCGGGTCCAGGGGGTTCAGGCGGATACCGCCGTCCAGGGCCGCCATGGGGTCGAGCCGGATGGGTGTTATCCCCAGCTCCTGGGCGATGAGGTTCCATTCGCCGACGCCGTCCTCGCCCTGGGCGTCCAGCACCACCACCTGGCGGTCGCGGAACCGCAGCTGGCGCAGGACATAGGTCTTCTCCAGGGCCGACTTGCCGTTACCGGACTCGCCGAGCACCAGCCAGTGGGGGGCCGGCAGCTGCTGGCCGTAGAGCTGGAAGGGGTCGTAGATATAGCCCTTGCCGGAGTAGACCTCACGGCCGATGACCACGCCGGAGTCGCCGAGGCCGGGTGCCGCGGTGGGCAGGTAGACCGCCTGGGCCTGGCCGGTGGAGGTGCGCACGGGCAGCCGCGTCGTCTCCACCTTTCCGAAGAGAAAGCTGGTGAACGCATCGGTGATGGCGCTCATCGGATCGGCCACGGCGGAGCCCCTATCGTCCCTGTCGTCCCAGTCGTGTCTATCAGCTCTATGGGCTGTATCTGCTCTATCTGCTCTATCTGCTCTATCTGCTCTATCGGCGGATGCCGGTCGCGAACGGCAGCGTGTTCACAAAGGCCCGGTGGTGCTCGCGGTCGCACCACTCCAGCTTGAGATAGCTCTTCCCCGCCGAGGCGCGGATGGTCCGCTTGTCGCGCGCGAGGGCCTCCGGAGACCGGGAGGACACGGTGATGTAGCCGACGAGGTTGACGCCGGCGGCGCCGCTGGCGAGGTCCTCGCCGCGCTGGTCCAGTCGGCCGTGGGCGGCGATGTCGCGCGGGTCCACGGTGCGGTTCATTTTCGCGGCGCGGCTGGCCTCGGCCTCGTCGTTGGTCTTCTCGGTGAGCATCCGCTCGATGGCGATCTCGGTGGGCTCGAGGTCCATGCAGACGGCGACCGTACGGATGACATCGGGGGTGTGGACGAGCAGCGGGGCGAGGAAGTTGACCCCGACGGGCGTCATGGGCCACTCCTTCACCCAGGCCGTGGAGTGGCACCAGGGCTCACGGGTGCTCGACTCCCGGGTCTTGGCCTGGAGGTAGGTGGGCTCCATGGCGTCCAGCTCGGCGGGCCAGGCGTTCCGCTTGGTCATCGCCTGGATGTGGTCGATGGGGTGGTCCGGGTCGTACATGGAGTGGATGAGCGAGGCCAGCCGCCCCTGCCCCAGGGGCTGGCGGACCCGGATGTCCGCCTCGGCGAGCCGGGCGCAGATGTCGGTCAGCTCACGGGCCATCACCACGGCGAGGCCCGCGTCCTTGTCGAGCCGCCGGCCGCCGCCGCTCTGGCGGGTGGCGCGCGCGATGGCCTGGGCCTCGGCGGCCAGGTCGCGGGTGTAGTGCATACAGGCGACGAGATAGGCGCGGTGCTGCTCGGAGGAGGTGGAGACCATGGACTGCAGCTGGTCGTAGGAGTCCTTGAGCCAGTTGGGTGCCTGGTCGTCACCGCGCCGCTCGACGTCCTTGGCGTGCGCGTCGGGGTCGGCGGGGAGGGTACGGGCCAGCATCTGCAGCCGGGTCACGAAGCCGTCGCCGTTGGCCACATGCTTGAGCAGGGTGCCGAACCGGTCGACGAGGGCCTCCTGGTCCTCGCTGTCGCGCAGTCCGACGCCTGGGCCCTCGATCTCGATGGCGGCGGTGACGGTGCGGCGGTCGGCGTGCAGGAGCACGGCGATCTCGTCGGGGCCGAAGGGGGCGGCCAGCCAGTTGATCCGGCCGATGCCGGGGGGCGGGCCGACCTCGATCTCACGGCCGTCGAGGCGGGTGCCGGCCTCGGCGGCGCCGGAGCGGTAGGCGGTGGTGCCCTTACGGACGCTGCGCTTGTAGGAGCGATTGATCTCGAACCAGCGATAGAACGTCCGACCGTTGTACGGGACGTACACGGCGGCGAGGGCGAGGGTGGGGAAGCCGACCAGGGCGGTGATGCGGAACATCAGCACCGGCACCAGCAGCCCGCACATCATCCCGATGAACGCCCCCGCGATGATCAGCGCGATCTCGCCGGTCTCGCGGTTCTTGCCGACGATCGCGTTCGGGCGGGGGCGCCCGATCAGATATGTGCGACGGGGCGCGATGGGGTGCGACTGGGCGTCGATCGTCACCGCCGGTCACCTCCCGAGTTGTTGCCGGAGCTGCGGTTCGTGGCGGAGCCGCCGCCGGAGCCTCCGGTGTGGCCGGTGCGGCTGGCGGGCGCGGGGGAGGTACCTCCGCCGCCCCCGCCGCTGGTGCGGGTGGAGTGGGCCGCCACACCGCCGGAGACGGGGTTGGCGGGCTTGGCCTGCCCCGGGGCGGCGCCGCCCCCGCCGGCCTCGCCTCCGCCGCGGGCGCTGTGGGTGTTGATGCCCTGCTTCACCAGGGCGGCGGGGGAAGTGATGACGGCGGCGGCCTGGCGGGACGCGGGGTCGGCGCTGGCGCTGCGGGCCTTGACGATCTCATCGCCGAAGCCGGGCACGAAGCGGTAGATCATCGCGCTGGCGAAGATGGCGAGGATGATGATGGACAGGCCGGAGACGACGGCCGAGAAGGCGTCGGGCTTGTCGCCGTTGGTGGAGAGCGCCCCGGCGAGGGCCAGGACGGTGATGATCACCGGCTTGATGAGGATCACGGCGATCATGATCCCCGCCCAGCGGCGCACATGGCCCCACATGTTCTTGTCGACGAGGCCCGCGTAGACGGCGGTGCCGAGCAGCGCGCCCACATAGAGGAGGGCGGCGCGGATGACGAGCTCGAGACAGAGGACGCCGGCGGCGAGGATCGTCACCAGCGAGACGACGATGAGCATGATCGGGCCGCCGCCGATGTCCTCGTCCCGCTTGAGCGCTTGGGAGAAGGAGCCGAAGAAGGCGTCGTTGTCCGCACCGGTGCCGGAGGCGATGGCGTCGGTGACGGCGTCGGTCGCGGTGACGACCGTATAGAGGATGAGGGGGGTGAAGGCGGAGGCCAGGACCGTCAGCCAGAGGAAACCTATGGCCTCGGAGAGCGCCTCGCCGAGGGGGACGCCGCGGATGGCGCGCTTGGCGACGGCGAGGAGCCAGAGGATGAGGGTGAGGACGGTGGAGGCGGCGAAGACGACGGCGTACTGGCGGAGGAAGGCCTCGTTGGTGAAGTCGACGTTGGCCGTCTCCTTGACGAGCTTGGAGAGCTTGCCGACG
>NZ_JAAAYH010000055.1:0-32535 GCF_018035285.1 Streptomyces sp. MK37H
GGTGACCGCCGTGCTGTTGCTCACCGAGGTGTCCCATGCGAAGCGGGTGGTGGGCGGGTCGGACGATCCGCCTCCGCGCGCGGACGGCCGATATGGCTTCGCCTTCGCCCGCAGGACCGGCCAGCCACCACTGCGGCTGGCCTTTCTCGGCGACTCCACGGCCGCCGGGCAGGGCGTCCACCGCCCTAGTCAGACACCGGGCGCGCTGCTCGCCTCGGGGCTGGCGGCGGTCGCGGAGCGCCCGGTGGACCTGCGGAACGTGGCGCTGCCGGGGGCGCAGTCCAGCGATCTGGAGCGCCAGGTCACGCTGGTGCTGGAGGATCCGGACCTGCTCCCCGACGTATGCGTGATCATGATCGGCGCCAATGACGTCACCCGGCGGATGCCGCCCGCCAAGTCGGTGCGGCTGCTGTCGGACGCGGTGCGCAGACTGCGCGACAGCGGCTGCGAGGTGATCGTGGGCACCTGTCCCGACCTCGGCACGATCGAGCCCGTCTATCAGCCGCTGCGCTGGATCGCGCGGCGGCTGAGCCGGCAGTTGGCCGCCGCGCAGACGATCGGGGTGGTGGAGCAGGGCGGGCGCACGGTCTCGCTGGGCGATCTGCTGGGCCCGGAGTTCGCGGCGAATCCGCGGGAGCTGTTCGGCCCGGACAACTACCACCCCTCGGCGGAGGGGTACGCCACGGCCGCGATGGCCGTTCTGCCGACCCTGTGCGACTCGCTGGGCCTGTGGCCCGAGGAGGCACCGGAGACGCTCGACGAGGGCATCCTGCCGGTCGCCACGGCGGCGGCCGAGGCGGCCGCGGAGGGCGGCACGGAGGTCACCGCGGCCCGCGGCCCCTGGGCCCGTCTGCTGCGCCGCCAGGGCCCCGCCACGAAGGAGCCCGCGACCGTATCCGGCTCCCCCGACACCTCGTCGCCGACGTCCCCGCCCCCTTCGGGCTGCTGACCCCGGCCGGGCCGGGTCGGGCGCTGCGTCCCCTGGGCCTGGCCGCCCTGCCGCCCGGCGCGGGCCGATCCGCTCGGCCGGGTGCGGACGGCCCGTCTCGCGCCTTCGGCGCATCCGAGTGGGTCGGGGGCACCGGGCCGGGCCTCCGGGCGCCCGCTCCCCGGCGTCCCTGCCCCGCTGCTCCATCGCGCCGAAGGTGCAAGACGTAAGCCGCACCCGACCCGGCCGCGCGGCCCGGACACCGCGCAAGAAGGGCGCCGCACCCCGGGCGAGCCCCGGCCGCTGAGCGTACGCTTGGAAAAAAGAGTCCGGTGTCACAGCCCGCACCCCGTGACCCTGCCGATACGTACGGGTAACTTCCCTCAGAGCCCACCCCGCACCCCGCCCCCATGGAGCCGTGATGCCCGAAGCAGTGATCGTCTCTGCCGCCCGTTCTCCCATCGGCCGCGCCTTCAAGGGATCGCTCAAGGATCTGCGGCCGGACGACCTCACCGCCGAGATCATCCAGGCCGCGCTCGCCAAGGTCCCCGAGCTCGACCCCCGCGAGATCGACGACCTGATGCTCGGCTGCGGGCTCCCCGGCGGTGAGCAGGGGCACAACCTCGGGCGGATCGTGGCCGTGCAGATGGGGATGGACCACCTCCCCGGCTGTACGATCACCCGCTACTGCTCCTCCTCCCTCCAGACCTCGCGGATGGCGCTGCACGCCATCAAGGCGGGCGAGGGCGACGTCTTCATCTCGGCGGGCGTCGAGATGGTCTCGCGGTCGAAGAAGGGCACCTCGGACGGGCTGCCGGACACCCACAACCCGGTGTTCGCGGAGGCCGAGGCCCGTACGGTCGCGCGCGCCGAGCAGGAGGGCTCCGACTGGCACGACCCGCGCGAGGACGATCTCCTGCCCGACCCGTACATCGCGATGGGCCAGACGGCCGAGAACCTGGCCCGGCTCAAGGGGGTCACCCGCGAGGAGATGGACGAGTTCGGCGTGCGGTCCCAGAACCTCGCCGAGGAGGCCATCAAGAAGGGCTTCTGGGAGCGCGAGATCACCCCGGTGACCACCCCCGACGGCACGGTCGTCAGCCAGGACGACGGCCCCCGCGCGGGCACCACCCTGGAGGGGGTGCAGGGTCTGAAGCCGGTCTTCCGCCCCGACGGCCGGATCACCGCGGGCAACTGCTGCCCGCTCAACGACGGCGCCGCGGCGCTGGTGATCATGTCCGACACCAAGGCGCGGGAGCTGGGCGTGACCCCGCTGGCGCGGATCGTGTCGACCGGTGTCACCGGCCTCTCCCCCGAGATCATGGGCTACGGCCCGGTCGAGGCGTCCAAGCAGGCGCTGGCCCGTGCCGGGATGTCGATCGGCGACATCGACCTGGTGGAGATCAACGAGGCGTTCGCCGCACAGGTCATCCCGTCCTACCGCGATCTGGGCATCAACCTGGACCGTCTCAATGTCAACGGCGGCGCGATCGCCGTGGGCCATCCCTTCGGCATGACCGGCGCCCGGATCACCGGCACGCTGATCAATTCGCTGCAGTTCCACGACAAGCAGTTCGGCCTGGAGACCATGTGCGTCGGTGGCGGCCAGGGCATGGCCATGGTCATCGAGCGCCTGAGCTGAGATGAGCCGATCCGATCCGCGGAGCCGGGCCGGGCGGCCGCGTCGTAACGCGTCTGCGACACTGGTTCGGCCCGGGCCGTGACCGAATCTCCCCCAGGATGTGACAAAAGTCCTGGGGGAGAGCCGTCTCCCCAGCTCAGCACCGGTGACCAAAGGCCCGCCCGGTACCGAATTCTGCCCATTTGGTGATGGTATGCACTGACGTCGAGAGGCGATAAGCCTCAAGCTGAGGTAGGAATTCGGGGGATCTACAGCCAACCGGGAGTACGTCAGTGAGCCCCACGAGTCTTGTCCTCCTGCTGGCCGCGGTGACCGCCACGGCCGTAGGGACGGCCGCCTTGCACACCGCGCGCGGTGTGCGCCGGCAGATCAGTGAGCTGCGCGCCGAGCTCGCGGCCACCGTGGCCGCCGGTGCCCGGACGGGCGGCGGAGGCGGCGGCGAGGAGGGCGGCGCGCCGGTGCCCGCGCCCCGTGCCACCCCGGCCGCCGAGATACGCGCGGCCGTCGCCGACGCGCTGGCCGAGGAGCGGGAGCGCGAGCTGGCCGAGGCGCGGGCGTTCTGGGCCGCCCAGGAGGCCAGGGACTCCGCCGGAGCGGCCGACGCCCACTCGCTGCTGAGCGGGCCGGGCGGGTTCGAGGACGCCCCCCAGGACGCGCAGCTCTTCGTGCCCCGCCAGGCAGACCTGGCCGGGCTCGAACCGCTGCTCGGGCTGGACGCGCTGGGCCCCGAGGCCCTGGACTCCGGCGGGGACCAGGAGCCCGAGGTCGAGTCCGAGGTGGAGCTGGAGCTGGGCGCCGGGGCGGAGCCCGCTGCCGAGCCCCGGGAGTCCGCCGAGCTGGCGGCGGCCCGCCGCCGCCATCCGTCCCACCCCGACTTCGCCCCGTCGTCACCCGTCGCCGACCACGACCGTACGGTGACCCGGCTCGCGGAGCTGGCCGACGCCCGCACCCCGCTGTCCGATGTGCGGCCCGGTCCCCTCGGCACCCTCGATGTCTACGTCTTCGCCGACGGCACCACGATCTGCATGACCCCGGGCCACCGGGAGACGGCCGAGCGGCTGGCGGACGCGCTGCGCGAGGGCACCGCCCCGGTACTGCTGGGAGGCTCGGGCGTCTCCGGTGCTTATGCGCTCACGTTCGGTTGCGGCGAGGAGAACGTGTACGTCCTCGCCGACCGCGTCATCGCCTCGCTGTAAGGACACATCGCCCAGCCGTAGGCGGACCCTCAGCCTGTAAGCGGGCCCCTAGGCCGCAAGCGGACCCTCAGCCTGTAAGCGGGCCCCCAGGCCGCAAGCGGACCTTCAGGCTGCAAGCGGGCGCTCAGACGCCGCAGCGCCCCGCCGCCTCCGCCACGAGCGCCACCGCCTCGGCGGCCCCCCGCGCCGTATCGCCGCTCCCGGCGCCGCCCGGCGCACGCTCCAGCGCGTGCACCAAGTCATGTCCGGCCACCGCCACCTGGTCGGCGACCACGAACAGCCCCGCGTCCGGCATGATCCGCGGCGGGGTTCCCGGCTCCTCGAGCCGCTGTGCGCGCACCGACAATTCCCTGGCCAGGGCCAGCCCTTCGGCCGCCGCGCCCGCGCGCAGCCGGGACTGCGGAAGGGCGCGCAACCGGTCGGCGAGCCGGTCGACGGCGGCCAGGAGAGGAGTGACATCATCCACGCTCCGAGCGTATGCGCCACTGAGGGACTGTTGCCAACGGGCGAACACTCAGGCACGGTGAGCTGAAGGAAACCCGGGCCATGGCCCCGGGTCCGGCATGGAAGCGTCCGGAGGCGCCGATGTCCCAAATCTTCTCCGACGAGACTCACCGGAACCTACTCTCCCGCATCCCCCAGTGCACGGGCCGTGAAGTCGCCGACTGGCTGCGCACGGTCGACGAGGGCCCCGCTTTCTTCCGATTCGAGGAGAAGGTCAGCTGGCTGCGCGGCGAGCATCAGCTCGCCTACGGCCATGCGAAGGCCATCATCCATGAACACGACTTGAGGCGTGCGGCACGCAAGCTGCTGTAGCCCGCTGCCCGGAGGCAGAAGCGTGTATGACAGACCCACCGAACGGAGCGGCTTAAGCCGGACAGGAAGAAGGGCCCGCGGAGGTCTTCGCCTCCGCGGGCCCTTCTACGTGCTACGCGACACTCAGCGACGCTAGTCCCTGAAGATCGAGATCAGCCGGAGCAGCTCCAGGTAGATCCACACCAGCGAGAGCGTCAGCCCGAAGGCGGCCAGCCAGGACTCCTCGCGCGGAGCGCCGTACCGGACACCGTCCTCGACCTGCTTGAAGTCCATCGCCAGGAACGCCGCGCCGAGCACGACGCCGACGAGGCCGAAGACGATGCCGAGGCCACCGCTGCGGAAGCCGAGGCCGTCCCCGCCGCCGATGGCGGCGAACAGCAGGTTGACCGCCATCAGCAGGATGAAGCCGATGGCGGCGGCGAGCACAAAGCGCTGGAATCGCGCGTTCACCCGGATGAGGCGGGTCTTGTACGCGACGAGCACACCGACGAACACGGCCATCGTGCCGAGCACGGCCTGCATCGGGATGCCGGACCAGCGCTCGTTGTACACCTGGCTGATAACGCCGAGGAAGAGGCCCTCGAAGAGGGCGTAACCCATGATCAGCGCGGGCGAGGCCGTGCGCTTGAACGACTGGACGAGGCCGAGCACCATCGCCACGAGCGCGGCGCCGATGCCCACGCCCACCGGAAGCTGCGCGATCCACGCGACCGCGGCGGCGACGATGACGGTACCGAGGGTCATACCGGTGCGCATGACGACGTCGTCCATCGTCATCCGGCCGGTCTGCAGCGGGCCCGCCGGCGGCGCGCCGTACATCTGCTGCAGCTGTTCGGGGGTCAGATTCTGCTGGTCGCCCGCCGCATAGGGGTTCGTGGGCGCCTGTGTCTGCGCGTACGGGTTACCGCCCGCGTACGGGTTGGCCTGACCGGCGGCGGGACTCCCGGCCTGCGGCGCCGCGCCGAAACCGGCGTAGCCGCCGCTGCGGCTGAACCCCCGTCGCGAGAAGACCGGGTTGCTGCTCCTCATCTCACTCCTCCGTGGCCGCCGGGCGCGACCTTGACTCAAGAGTAATGGGTAAGCAAAGAAAGCACCCTAGTGCCCAAGGAGGATCTTTTCACGCAGGAAGAGGCCGCGCGAGGCCCCTGCGGGCCCCGCGCACACACTCGGGGCGATCATCCACACACGCTGAGTGCGCCCACCGGATCTGAAGGTGCCCGGAACCGGACTTGAACCGGTACGCCCGCGAGGGGCAGCGAGGTTTAAGCTCGCCGTGTCTGCATTCCACCATCCGGGCAGCGGTTCCCCCTGGGCCGTACGGTGCGCATACGGCCCTCCCCTGGAAGAGAGCAGCACGAGCCTATCCGGGGACATGCCCCCGCACAGTGAATCCGCAGACTGAGGTTGTCTTATTTTATTGGCAACTGAGGGTGCATCAGCAGCGGGGCGGGGTACCCAAAGATGCCGACGGCCATTGGACCTGCCGATATGCCCTGAACCCCCGTTAACTGGGGATTGACGCAATCTCGACGCCCCGGACGGGGCGTCCTCTCCTCCTCAAGGAGGACTCCGCCGCCACCACCTACATCGCGCGACCCCCACGAGAACGGGAGCACGGGCTGATCCCGTTCCCCTTCACAACCGGAACCATGGAGTGACGTCCCGCCCACTCCCGCAGAGCACGACAGGAGTCATCCACCGTGACCACCACCCCCTTCGGCGTCGAAACCGCCGCCCGCGCCACCACGGCGGCCGCCCGCGCCACGGACCTGAGCAAGGTCTACGGCGAGGGCGAGACCCAGGTAATCGCCCTGGATTCGGTCTCCGTCGAGTTCCGCCAGGCGGAGTTCACCGCGATCATGGGCCCCTCCGGCTCCGGCAAGTCCACGCTGATGCACTGCATGGCGGGTCTCGACACCATCTCCAGCGGCTCGGCCCGGATCGGCGACGTCGAACTGACCACGCTCAAGGACAAGAAGCTCACCCAGCTGCGCCGCGACAAGATCGGCTTCATCTTCCAGGCGTTCAACCTGCTGCCGACGCTGAACGCGCTGGAGAACATCACCCTCCCGATGGACATCGCGGGCCGCAAGGCCGACCAGGCGTGGCTGGACCAGGTGGTGGCCACGGTCGGTCTGGCCGGGCGGCTCAAGCACCGCCCCAACCAGCTGTCGGGTGGTCAGCAGCAGCGCGTCGCCGTGGCCCGCGCCCTGGCCGGCCAGCCGGAGATCATCTTCGCCGACGAGCCGACCGGCAACCTGGACTCCCGCTCCGGCGCCGAGGTCCTGGGCTTCCTCCGCAACTCGGTGCGGGAGCTGGGCCAGACGATCGTGATGGTGACTCATGACCCGGTCGCCGCGTCCTACTCCGATCGGGTGGTCTTCCTGGCCGACGGCCGAATCGTGGACGAGCTGCGCAACCCCACCGCCGACTCGGTACTGGACCGCATGAAGCGCTTCGACGCCAAGGGCCGCACGAGCTGACGCGGGGCGCGCGCCCGCACCCGCACGCCGCCCCGCACTCCCCCACTCCACCCCTTCAGGACTGACACCTCATGCTCCGTACAGCCCTGCGCAATGTGCTTGCGCACAAGGCCCGGTTGCTGATGACCGTGCTCGCCGTGATGCTCGGCGTGGCCTTCGTCGCCGGCACCCTGGTCTTCACCAACACCATCTCCGACGCCTACCAGAAGAGCTCCCAGAAGGGCTTCAAGGGCGTCGACGTCGCCATCACCCCCGACAAGAAGGACGACGACTCCGCCAACCCCGGTGACGCGCCCCGGCTGAGCCAGCGGCTGCTGGACCAGGCGTCCAAGGCGCCCGGCGCCGCCTCCGCCTACGGTGTGGTGAAGGGCTCCTCCTCCCTCGCCGACAAGAAGGGCGACCTGCTCGGCGGCGGCTTCTCCAACCTCGGCGGCAACTACTACCCGGGCGCCGACGGCAAGGACCCCCGGTACAACATGACCGAGGGCCGCGCCCCCAAGGCCGCGGGTGAGATCGCGCTCGACTCCAGGACCGCCGAGCGCGGCCACTACAAGGCCGGGGACTCCATCCGGGTCTCCGTCGACGGCCCGGTGCGCACCGAGAAGGTCGTCGGCGTCTTCACCACCGACGACGGCAATGTCGCGGCGGGCGGCACGCTCGCGCTGTACGACACGGTCACCGCGCAGAAGCTGTTCGGCAAGCCCGGGCAGTTCGACGAGATCGACGTGAAGGCCGCCGCGGGCACCTCGCAGTCCACCCTGAAGTCGTCGATCGACAAGATCCTGCCCGAGCAGACCAAGGCCACCACCGCCAAGAAGCTCGCCAAGGACCAGGCCAAGGCGATCGAAGAGGGCATGAGCAGCATGCAGACCGCGATGCTGGTGTTCGCCGGTATCGCGCTCTTCGTCGGCATCTTCATCATCGTCAACACCTTCACCATGCTGGTCGCCCAGCGCACCAAGGAGCTCGCCCTGATGCGCGCGGTGGGTGCGACCCGCCGTCAGGTCACCCGCTCGGTGCTGATCGAGGCCACCGTCGTGGGCGCTGTCGCGGCCGTGGTGGGTCTCGCCGCCGGTGTCGGCATCGGCGCGGTGCTGCGCTCGGTGCTCAACTCCACCGGGGCCAACGTCCCGGACGGTCCGCTGATCGTCGCGCCGACCACGGTGCTGGCCTCGGTGGTCGTGGGCATCGTGGTGACCGTGCTCTCCGCCTGGCTGCCCGGCCGCCGCGCCGCCAAGATCCCGCCGGTCGCCGCGATGAACAGCGTGCACGCCGCGCCGACCACCCGCGGTCTGGTGGTCCGCAACACCATCGGCGCGTTCCTCGCCGCGGCCGGTGTCGCGCTGGTGGTCGCCGGTGCGGGCATGGGCGGCGACGGCCAGGGCCCGATGGCGTTCGGCGCGGCCGTCCTGGTGATCGGCGTCTTCGTGCTCACCCCGCTGCTGTCCCGGCCGCTGATCGCGGCCGCCTCCCCGGTGCTGCGGATCTTCGGGATGCCCGGCAAGCTGGCCCGGCAGAACGCGGTGCGCAACCCGCGTCGTACCGCCGCCACCGCCTCCGCCCTGATGGTGGGTCTCACCCTGATCACCGGTATGACGGTGATCGCTGGATCCATGCAGAAGGGGATCGACAAGATGGCGGCCGACGGGCTGAGGTCCGACTACGTCGTCAGCATGGGCGGGGGTGGCGGGACCGGCGGGCGGCCGCTGTCGCCCGAGGTGTCCAAGACCCTGGCGAAGCTGCCCGAGGTCACCTCGATCAGCCCGCTGCGCTCCTCCCCGGCCCGGGTCGCCGGCGACTCCGACTCCCTGACGGGCGTCGACCCGAAGGCCATCAAGGACCTGGTGAAGGTGGACTTCACCGAGGGCTCGTTCGCCGCACTCGGGGGCACGAAGGCCCTGATCGACGACAAGATCGCCGATGAGCACCGCTGGAAGGTCGGCTCCACCATCCCGGTGACCTACGAGGACGGCCGCAGCGGCAAGCTGACCGTGGGCGGTGTCTACGAGGGCAACCAGATGATCCGCGGCGTCATGGTCGACAGCGCCACGGTCACCCCGCACATGACCACCGTCGCGGACTTCCAGGTGATGCTGAAGACCAAGGGCGGCGCCACGGAGAACAACAAGGACCTGCTGAAGAAGACGCTCGGCGAGAACCCGGCGATCAAGATCCAGAACAAGCAGGACACCTCCGACGAGATCGCCAGCGCCTTCACCCTGATGCTGAACATGCTCTACGGGCTGCTCGCCATGGCCGTGATCGTCGCCGTGCTCGGTGTCATCAACACCCTGGCGATGTCGGTCTTCGAGCGGTCCAAGGAGATCGGCATGCTGCGGGCGATCGGCCTGGACCGGGGCGGCATCAAGCGGATGGTCCGGCTGGAGTCGCTGGTCATCTCGCTCTTCGGCGGGGTGCTCGGCCTCGGCCTCGGCGTCTTCTTCGGCTGGGCGGCCGGTGAGCTGATCGCCACCGAGCTGTCGAGCTACGAGCTGGTGCTTCCGTGGGGCCGGATGGGACTGTTCCTGCTGATGGCCGCCTTCGTAGGAGTCATCGCGGCGCTGTGGCCGGCCCGGCGGGCCTCCAAGCTCAACATGCTCGCCGCCATCAAGGCCGAGTAGCCGAGCAAACCGCATGGCGGCGAGCCGGACACGGGACGTCCCCGTCCGCCCCTCTCCGGGGCGGGCGGGGACGTCCGCGTTCCGGCCGACGGGGACGTCCGCGTTCCGGCCGCTTTACATCGATTTCAGCCTCGCCAGTCGCGGGCGCGCAGCGGAAGCCCCGAGGCCCCGCCCTCGGGGGTGCGGACGGCGAGGACCTGGTTGACCCCGATCCGGTTGCGCTCGAAGGAGAGGGCGGAGGCCGCCATGTAGAGCCGCCAGACCCGGGCCCGGCCCGGGGAGGTCAGCCGCACGGCCTGGGGCCAGGACCGCTCCAGGTTGGCGACCCAGCGGCGCAGCGTGAGCGCGTAGTGCTCGCGGATGGCCTCCACGTCCCGTACCTCGAAGCCGCCCTCCTCGAGCTGGGCCACGGTCCGGCCGACCGGGGCGAGCTCACCGTCGGGGAAGACATAGCGGTCGATGAACTCGTCCACGTGGTACGCCTCTTCGTCCGGCTGGGGGCGCCGGGCGATCTGGTGGTTGAGCAGCCGCCCGCCGGGCCGGAGCAGCCGGTGCAGGATGGCGGTGTACTCGGCGTACCGCACGGCGCCCACGTGCTCGGCCATGCCGATCGAGGAGATGGCGTCGTAGGGCCCGTCCGGGACCTCGCGGTAGTCCTGGACCCGGATCTCCACCTGGTCGGTGAGCCCGGCGTCCGCGATGCGCTTACGGGCGTACGCCGCCTGCTCCTCGGAGAGCGTGACGCCGACGGCGCGCACCCCGTACTCGCGCGCCGCGTGCAGCACCATCGAGCCCCAGCCGCACCCCACGTCCAGCAGCCGCTGGCCGGGCTTCAGGGCCAGCTTGCGGCAGACCAGGTCCAGCTTGGCGCGCTGGGCCTCCTCCAGCGTGGAGTCCGCTCGGTCCCAGTAGGCGCAGGAGTAGACCATCGAGGGGCCGAGCACCAGCTCATAGAAGTCGTTGCCGACGTCGTAGTGATGGCTGATGGCCTTACGGTCGCGGCGCAGGGAGTGCAGCGAACCGAGGGTGGTCCGGGCCTCCTCGCGCGGCGGGGGCGGCGGCAGCCCCGGCCCGGCGAGCGCGATCATCTCCCGGGCGGCGGTGCGCAGCGCGGGGTCGCGCAGCGCCTGGATGCCGGTGAGGAGCCGGGACCGCGGCGCGGTGGCGGGGCCGCGCTCCCACAGCAGCCCGGACAGCCGGTCCAGGGCCTCGTACAGATCGCCCTCGACATCGAGGTCCCCGGCGACCCAGGCGCGGGCCAGGCCCAGCTCGCCCGGCCGCCACAGGATCCTGCGCAGCGCCCGGCGGCGCCGGATGACCAGGGTGGGCGCGCCGGGCGGGCCGGTCTCGCTGTGGTCCCAGGCGCGGACGCGGATCGGGAGAGGGGTTCCCAGCACCTCCTCGGCCAGGGTGGCGATCCGCCCAGCGGCGTCGGCCATATCGCACCTCCGTGATGGCGAGTCAGGAAGATTCACTCACCACGTAAACACCATGGAACCCGCCGTACAGTCCCGCCGACACGTCTGGAATCGGCAAAACAGCTTCAAAAAGCGGGCCATCGGAGGGCACCCGAGGGCAGACGCAAGGGCGTCCGCCCCACGGATGGCGGACGCCCTTGGCGTTCAGTTGTGCTGGTCGGGCCCTATGGTCAGGACGCCTTGGCCTTCTCGGCCGGGGCCGCCGGCTTGGCCGCGGTGGCGGCGCTGACCGGGGAGGCGGCCTCGTAGAACTCCTCGCGGGGGTTCTCGATGGCGCCGAGCGAGACGACCTCGCGCTTGAGGAACATCCCCAGCGTCCAGTCGGCGAGCACCCGGATCTTGCGGTTGAAGGTCGGCATGGCCATGCCGTGGTAGCCACGGTGCATGTACCAGGCCAGGCGGCCCTTCAGCTTGATCTTCATCTTGCCGAAGACGATCATCGCGACGCCCTTGTGGAGGCCCAGACCCGCGACGGCGCCCTTGTTGGCGTGCTTGTAGTCCTTCTGCGGGAAGCCCCGCATACCGGAGATCACGTTGTCACCGAGGACCTTGGCCTGGCGCAGCGCGTGCTGGGCGTTCGGCGGGCACCAGGCGCCCTCGCCGGTGGCGAGGTCCGGGACCTGGGCGTTGTCACCGGCGGCCCAGATGTAGTCGCTGCCCTGGACCTGGAGGCTCGGGGCGGTGTCCACATGGCCGCGCGGGCCGAGCGGGAGGCCGAACCGGGCCAGCGCCGGGTTGGGCTTGACGCCCGCGGTCCACACGATGGTGCTGGAGTCGACCTCGAGGCCGTTCTTGAGGACGACATGGCCGTCGATGCAGGAGTTCATCGAGGTCTCGAGGTAGACCTCGATACCGCGCTTCTGCAGGTGCTCCAGACCCCACTTGCCCAGCTTCGGGCCGACCTCGGGGAGGATCTTGTCGGCGGCGTCGACGAGGACGAAGCGCATGTCCTCGCGCTTGACGTTCGGGTAGTACTTGGCCGCGTCACGGGCCATGTCCTCGACCTCGCCGATGGTCTCCGCGCCGGCGAAGCCACCGCCGACGAAGACGAAGGTGAGCGCCTTGCGGCGGATCTCCTCGTCCGTGGTGGAGTCGGCCTTGTCGAGCTGCTCGAGGACGTGGTTGCGCAGGCCGATGGCCTCCTCTATGCCCTTCATGCCGATGCCGTTCTCCGCGAGACCGGGGATCGGGAAGGTGCGGGAGACCGCGCCGAGGGCGATGACCAGGTAGTCGAAGGGCAGCTCGTACGTCTCGCCGACGAGCGGCTGGACGACGGCGACCTTGCGGTCCTGGTCAATGGTCGACACTCGGCCGGTAAGGACCTCCGCCTTGGGGAGCACGCGCCGCAGCGGAACCACGACGTGGCGCGGGGAGATGCTGCCGGCCGCAGCTTCGGGGAGGAAGGGCTGGTACGTCATGTACGACCGGGGGTCGACGACCGTGACGGTCGCCTCGCCGTACCGCATCTTCTTGAGGATGCGGCGCGCCGCGTACAGGCCTACGTACCCACCGCCTACAACGAGGATCCTGGGACGCTCCGTGGTGCTCATGATTCGAGTATCCAGCACCCCCAGGGGGGGACCTCGTGAGCCCCTTCACAAGCATGGTGGAGGTATCTGCTACACTCCGCCGCCCCCGTGATGGACGCCATACCGGCGGAGGGGAACCACTGGCCGGATCGACACGTTCTCACCCCTCTGAGCAGGGCTTGTGATTGAACGCGGGAGTAGACCAGGCGGTCCGCACGGGGGCACCGAACACCGCCCTGACACCTCACGATCCGGTCAGTTACGGGGCCCGGCCGCCGAAACCGCCCCAGAGCGCCGCATCGGGCGGCCACCAGGCGCCTTTTTCATGTGAAGAGTTTCACGAACTTTCTCGGAGGCGGCTCGCGGAGGGCCCCCGAAGGGGGTTCCGCGGCCGCTCATACGTTATCCCGCCCGCTCAGGCGATGCTCCAGGCGATCCCATCGAGGATGTCGTGTTCGCTCACCACGACCTCCTCGGCGCCGGTCCTTTCCATGATCGAAAGCAGGATGAGCGCCCCCGCGCCGATCACATCGACCCGCCCCGGGTGCATCACCGGGATCTCCGCCCGCTCGGCGTGGCTGGAGCCGAGCAGCCTGCCCGTGATCTCGCGGACCTGGCCGAGGGAGATCCGGGAGTGGTGGATCGCGGAGGAGTCGTACTCCTTCAGGCCCAGCGCGATCCCGGCCACGGTGGTGACCGAACCGGCAAGACCGACCAGTGCGTGGCCGTCCGCGGGACGGCAGGCGCGGCTGAGCGGCACGGTGCGCTCGGCCAGGTCCAGCGCCTGCTCCACATCGGCCTTTATGGCGGCGATCTGATCCTCCGTCGGAGGATCGGTGATCCGGCCGTCCACCACCAGATGGCGCTCGGTCAGCCGGACGCAGCCGATGTCCACGCTTCGGGCCGCCCGCACGCCATCGCCGCCCTCGACGAACTCCGTCGAACCGCCGCCGATGTCCACCACCAGATACGGCCCGGCCATATGGTCATGGCCGGTGAGCTCCTTGGTGGCCCCGGTGAAGGAGAACTCCGCCTCCTGGTCCCCGGTGATCACCTCGGGCTCGACGCCCAGGATCTCCACGACCCCGCGCACGAACTCCTCGCGGTTCTCGGCGTCCCGGGAGGCGGAGGTGGCCACGAAGCGGACGCGCTCGGCGCCCAGCTCACGCACGACCTCCGCGTACTCGCGGCAGGCGGCGAAGGTGCGCTCCAGCGCCTCGGGGGCGAGCCGGCCCGTGCGGTCCACGCCCTGGCCCAGCCGGACGATCTTCATCCGGCGGTCGAGCTCGATCAGCTCCCCGGTGGCCGGATCGGCGTCCGCCACCAGGAGCCGGATCGAGTTGGTGCCGCAGTCCACGGCGGCGACGCGGGTCATGCGCTCTCCTCCCGGCTCGGGTCCTCGGTCCCGCAGGGGCTCACACACGGGCCCTTGCGCCACCACTCCGGCAGCATCGCGATCGCCTCGTCCCCGAGCGGATTGACCCCGGGGCCGGCCGCGAGGGAGTGGGCGACCAGCACATGCAGGCACTTCACCCGGTCCGGCATCCCACCCGCACTGGGGAAGCCCTGGAGCACCTCGATGGCGTCGCGGCGCGCGATGTAGTCCTCGTGGGCGGCGCGGTAGGCGGCGGCCAGCTCGGGGTCGGTGCCCAGCCGGGCCGTCATCTCCTTCATCACGCCCTCGGCCTCCAGCGTGCCGATCGCGGACGCGGCGCGCGGACAGGTCAGGTAGTAGAGAGTGGGGAAGGGCGTACCGTCCTCGAGCCGCGGCGCGGTCTCCACGACGTCCGGATTGCCGCAGGGGCAGCGGTGCGCGATCGCACGCAGGCCCCGGGGCAGGCGGTTCAGCTGCTCCCGTACGGCGTGGATGTCCGCGTCGGTGGGCGCGGTGGGCTCCGTCTGGGGCGGGGGCGTATCCATGAGTGGGAAAGTTCTTCTTCTTCGTTTCGATTCGAACGCCGGGTGCGGCCGGCGGCCGGAGCGCGGCGCCTCAGCGGCGCGCGCTGCCCGCCCCCGCCGCGTCCGCCGTGTCCACGGCGTCCCAGAGGTTGGTGTACCAGGGGCGGCCGGCCGCGCCCTGGTCGGTGGAGCGCTCGGTGGAGCCGGCGCCGTCCACCATGCTGTAGCCGGTCTCCCCCGGCATCAGGAAGTGCAGCCGCTCCCGGGCCTGCTGCTCGGTGTAGGCGGGGTCGCGCAGCCGGGCCTTCCGCTCCCGCAGCTTCTTCACGTCCTCGCGGGCCCGCTGGGCCTCGTGCCGCTGCTCGGCGATGTCGGAGCGCTGGGAGATGTACTGCCGCATCGGATAGGCGAGCGCCACGACGAGGGAGCAGACGACCAGCGTGAGCAGGGCGGCCCGGCCGGTCAGCCGGCCGCGGCGGCGCTTGGTGCGCACGCGGTAGACCCGGGCGGCGGCGTGCTCGCCCAGCGCCTTGAGCCTGGTCGCGGTGGAGAACCGTTCCCGATCCGCCGGCACGTCGCCTCCCCGGTGATGCCTTCGCTTGGGTAACGCCGTCGAGCGACGCCGTCCCCGGCCACGGTACGGGACCGTGGCCGGGGACGGGCGTCAGACGTGTCCGCTCAGCCCTTGAAGCGCGGGAAGGCGGAACGGCCCGCGTACACCGCGGCGTCGTCGAGGATCTCCTCGATGCGCAGCAGCTGGTTGTACTTGGCCACCCGCTCGGAGCGGGCCGGGGCGCCGGTCTTGATCTGGCCGCAGTTGGTGGCGACGGCCAGGTCGGCGATGGTGACGTCCTCGGTCTCACCGGAGCGGTGCGACATCATGCACTTGTAGCCGCTGCGCTGGGCCAGCTCGACCGCGTCGAGGGTCTCGGTCAGCGAGCCGATCTGGTTGACCTTGACCAGCAGGGCGTTCGCGGTGTCGCTGTCGATACCGCGGGACAGCCGCTCGGGGTTGGTGACGAAGAGGTCGTCGCCGACCAGCTGGACCTTGTCGCCGAGCTGCTCGGTGATGGTCTTCCAGCCGTCCCAGTCCTCCTCGTTCAGCGGGTCCTCGATGGAGACCAGCGGGTACGCGGCGACCAGCTCGGCGTAGTACGAGGTCATCTCGGCGGCGGAGCGGGACTGGCCCTCGAACTGGTACGTGCCGTCCTTGTAGAACTCGGAGGCGGCGACGTCCAGGGCGAGCGCGATGTCCTGGCCCGGCTGGTAGCCGGCCTTCTTGACCGCCTCGAGGATCAGGTCGAGGGCCTCGCGGTTGGAGCCGAGGTTCGGCGCGAAGCCGCCCTCGTCGCCGAGGCCGGTGGACAGACCGCGCTCCTTCAGCACGGACTTCAGGGTGTGGTAGACCTCGGCGCCCCAGCGCAGGGCCTCGGAGAAGGACTCCGCGCCGATCGGCGCGATCATGAACTCCTGGATGTCCACATTGGAGTCGGCGTGCGACCCGCCGTTGAGGATGTTCATCATCGGCACCGGCAGCAGATGGGCGTTCGGGCCGCCGAGGTAACGGAAGAGGGGGAGGTCGGACGCCTCGGAGGCGGCGTGCGCGACGGCGAGGGAGACGCCGAGGATCGCGTTGGCACCGAGCGAGGACTTGTCCGGGGTGGCGTCCAGGTCGAACATCGCCTGGTCGATCAGCCGCTGCTCGGTGGCGTCATAGCCGACCAGCTCGGGGCCGATCTGCTCGATCACGGCGAGGACGGCCTTCTCCACGCCCTTGCCGTTGTAGCGGTTCTTGTCGCCGTCACGGAGCTCGAGGGCCTCGAAGGCGCCGGTGGAGGCGCCGGACGGCACGGCGGCACGGCCGGTGCTGCCGTCGTCGAGGCCAACCTCGACCTCGACCGTGGGGTTGCCTCGCGAGTCGAGGATCTCGCGAGCTACGACGACGTCGATGGACGGCACGAGGTTCTCCTTCGTATGGGTCTGCGGTAGCAGCACGAGCCTAACGGGCCGGGAGGGCTGCGCCCCGCGTTCGCCCGCCCCACGAGACAGGGGCGCGACGCAAAAAGCCAGTTTCTGGATCAAAAATCCAGATTTCTTATGCATTGGGAAAGCCCCGGCGGGGCGCGCCATGGGGCGGCACGCCCGGCCGGGGCTCGTTCTCGGGGGCCGGCCTCAGGGGAGGTCCTCGGGGGGAGTCCTCAGGCGGGGCCGTGACCGTGGCCGTGGCTCAGCGGAGGTGCAGCTGCTGGCCCGGGAAGATCAGGTCGGCCTGCTCCACGATGTCCTTGTTCAGCTCGAAGAGCTTCTTCCAGCCGCCCTTGACGTCGTGGGCCTTGGCGATCTTGCCGAGGGTGTCGCCGGACTTGACCTTGTACTCGCCGTCACCCTTCTTGATCGGGCCACGGGTCTGCTGGCGCGCGGCGTGCTCGGGCGCGGTGTGCGGCTGGGCCTTCGGCTGGGCCTTCGGCTGCGCCTGCTTGGCGGCCGGGGCCGACTTGGTGGTCGCCGAGGACTGGTCCTGCGAGCCGGAGGGCGCGGACGGGGCGGACGGGCTGCCGCCGGAGGTCAGGCCCTTGCCGCAGACCGGCCAGGCGCCCTTGCCCTGGCTGCCCAGGACCTTCTCGGCGATCTGGATCTGCTGGGCCTTGCTGGCCTTGTCCGCGGTGGAGGCGTAGGCCGTGCCGCCGTAGGCGGCCCAGGTGGAGCTCGAGAACTGCAGGCCGCCGTAGTAGCCGTTGCCGGTGTTGATCGACCAGTTGCCACCGGACTCGCACTGCGCGACCTGGTCCCACTGGGAGGTGGTGGCCGCGGAGGCGGAGGTCGCCCCGATGAGCGGTGCCGCCACGGCGGCACCGGCGAGACCGGTGAGCGCGGCGATACGGGTGGCCTTGGAGGGGCGGCGGTGCTTCCCGTTGGACTTGAGCATTTTGGTTCGTTTCCTCACCGACGCCTACGAGGTGAGCTGTCGGGTTCGGACGTGAGTTGCCCGGCCGGTCGCGATGGTCGCTCCCGGCTTCACCCCTAGCCGACAAGCCCGTATCCACAGGCCACTCGGCACCTACCTTGGGTCCCCCGCTCCTGCCTTCGGCGCTGACGCGTCGGTTTCCCCCCGACCGCCGGCAGGATTCGGCGTGACGATCGACGGTGCCCGCGGTGGCGAGCGGAAAGACGTTAAACACACCTCCCAAGAACGTTCAAACACCCCAAGGGCAGTGAATGGGGCTGTAATTGATCTCACCCGGCCCACATCGACGCAGGTGGGGCCGGGTGAGGAGGGATCGGACACGAGGTGCGCCCCGGAAAATGTGACGAGATGTATGTCTCACCGGGTCCAGATCGGGCAATTCCCCCCGAATCACTGCTCCCTGATGGCGAGGTCAAGTCGCTGACCAGGGATGATCAGATCGGGGTCGGTACCGATGAGGTCCTCGTTGGATTCGTAGAGCTCTTCCCAACCCCGGGACACGTTCTGGTGCTCGGCGATCCCTGACAGGTTGTCACCGGGGCGAACAGTGTAATCGCCGTCCGCGGAGCTCCCATCGCGGTCCGACGCGCCGCGCGAGGCATGGCGCCCGGAGGGCCGTGCGCTCTCCGTACCGCCGTCGTCGGCCCGCTCCCCGGCGTCCGGAGCGCCGCGGTGGCGGCCGGAGGGCGACGGGTCGGCCGAGGGGGTCTTGGAGCCGTCCGACGCCGAGGGGCTGTCCGACGCCGGGTCGTCAGAGGCGGAGCCGTCCAACCCGTCGGGGGACTTGGAGGTGTGGGGCGCCTCCGGGCCCTCGGCCGACCCGGACGCATCCGGCGCGTCCGGCTTGTCGGCGCCGTCGGACGTCCCCGAACGGTCCGGGTCCGAACGGTCCGCGTCCGAGGAGGAGCCGTCCCGTCCCCGGTCCCCCGGGCCGTCCTCGCCGCGGCCCGTCCCCGGGTCCGGGGTGGCCGTGCTGCCGGGGTCCACATCGGGGGCGCCGCCGCCGTCGGTGAGCCCGGCGCCCAGCGCACAGCTCGGCCAGGCGTCGGGGCCGCGGTCGCCCAGGATCGCCTCGGCGACGGATATCTGCTGGGAGCGGCTGGCGAGGTCGGGGCGCGGGGCGTACTCCGTGCCGCCGTACTCCTTCCACATGTCGAGGGTCAGCTGGAGCCCGCCGTAGAAGCCGTTGCCCTCGTTGGCACTCCACATACCGCCGCTCTCGCACTCGGCGACGTGATCCCATGTGGCGGTCTGGGCGGCCTGTGCGCCAGCCGCCCCGAAGAGGGGTATGGCGAGGCCCGCTCCCGTGACCCCCGCCGCGACGATGATGGCCGGGGCCTGACGGGGGCGACGGTGTCGACCATTACCGGAACGCATGCGATTGACCTCTCCTATGGCGCTATGGCGCTATGGCGACAAGGTTTGCCGGTGAACATAGCGAGGGCACTCGATCATCACAAGGCGATGTATCCCAGGTCACGCCAAGGTCACACGGCTGATCATTCGTCACGTATTTCCGGCCGTACGGGCCTTGAGGGTCTCAGCCGTCCGCGGAATTCCAGGTCACCGGGAGCGTGCGCAGCCCGCGCATGATGAGCCCGCCGCGCCACCGCAGATCGTCCGGATCCTCCGCGAGCCGCAGCCCGGGCAGCCGCCGCAGCAGGGTGGCGATCGCGGTCCGGGCCTCCAGCCGGGCCAGCGGGGCGCCCAGACAGTAATGGATGCCGTGGCCGTAGCCGAGGTGCTGGTTGTCCCGGCGGGTGAGATCGAGCACGTCGGGCTCCGCGAACCGCTCGGGGTCCCGGTCGGCCGCGGCGAGCACCACCAGCACCGGCTCCCCCTCGGCGATGTGCTGCCCGGCGAGGGTTAGCGGCTCGGTGGCGAACCGCCAGGTGGCGATCTCCACGGGTCCGTCGTAGCGGAGCAGTTCCTCGACCCCGGCGGCGAGTAGCCGCTCGTCCCCTTCTTCCAGGGCCCGCCGCATGAGGGCGCGCTGCTCCGGATGGCGCAGCAGCGCGTAGACGCCGTTGCCGATGAGGTTGACGGTCGTCTCGAAGCCGGCGAAGAGAAGGATGAAGGCCATGGCCGCGGCCTCGTTCTCGGTGAGGTGCTCACCGTGGTCGCCGGCCCGGATCAGGCCGGAGATCAGATCCTCCCCGTCCTCTTCTTCGCCGCGCCCGGCGAGCTCCAGGCGCTTGCGGTGGATCAGCTCGCCCAGATACGCCCGGATCCTCTTCACGGCGCGGGCCACTCCGCCGCGCGGACCACCGCCGTGCCGGATCATCGCGCCCGCCCAGTCCCGGAAGTCGTCCTGGTCCTCGCGCGGCACCCCGAGCAGATCGCAGATGGCGTAGATGGGGAGAGGGAAGGCGAACTCATGGATGAGATCCGCCTCTCCCCTCTCTTCGAAGGCGTCGATGAGCTGATCTGTGAGGCTCCGCACCCGGGGGGCGAACGCGGCCACCCGGCGCGGAGTGAACGCCTTCGACACCAGCCGCCGCAACCGGGTGTGGTCGGGAGGGTCGATATTGAGCAGATGTGTCATCAGCTCGGCGCGCCGTTCACCCGGGATGCCCACCTTGCCCTTGGCGTGGGCCGCCGCACTGTGCCGCTGGGGGTTCTTCGAGAGCCGGGGATCGGCCAGCGCCTTCCTGGCGTCGGCGTAACGGGTCACCAGCCAGGCGTCCACACCGCTCGGCAGCGTGGTCCGGTGCACCGGGGCGTGTTCGCGTAGCCAGGCGTACGCGGGGTAGGGATCGCTGGCGAACTCCCAGGTGAAGAGGGTGGGAGCGGAGCTGTCACGGGGCTGTTCCGACACCCCCCGACGATACCGGCGCGGGACCGCTCTCCCCCGGCCTGTCGGAAGTAACCACAGACAAGAGGAATAAGGGAATAAGCAGAACAAAGAGAATAAGGGAGTCATGACCGGGATGAATGTCTAGCGGAATTCCCTATTCATCTCCACACACCCTTCACCACCCATACACAGCCGGGGTCGAATGCCCGGATATCTGATGGCTGGCACGCCGTTCGGCGGATGCCCGCGCCGCCCCGTTACGATCCCCCGGGACACGCCCTGACGTCGGTCAACGCGGTGAACTGGGGGTGTGGCTGAAACGACGTCAGGTGAACGAATGGGACTGGGGCACATGCACGGGGCCCAGTGATACCGGTGATACGATCACCGCGCTTGCCAGGCGAGCCAAGGGCGCGTAAGACACACGGCGATCCGGCACATCCCGCCGAGAGGATCCCCACTCTGAGGAGCATTATGCCGCCAGTCGGGCATACGGAGTCGTTCCGGCGCACCGACGCCTGTGCGCTGCCGTCGGCAAGACGAGCGCGCTGTCCCCGGAACCCGCGGGCGCCGTACGGGCGCTGACTTACCGCCGCCCCGACCATTCCAGATGCATAACGCACCACACCTCCCTAAAGTCCCTGGCGGTCTAGTCGTTTAAAGAGAGTCTCAATGACGCAATATCTACAGGATCCAGCGCTCTGGGCCCTGATCGCTGGCACGCCTCTCGCCGCAACCGCCATTATCCGCGGGCGAAAGACGCGAGCGAATCTGCGCCAGGAGAAGGCGGAGCTAGAGAAACGCGCGGCCGACCTCGAGAACAATTACGCCGAGGCGGTGCAGGAGGCCCACAACCGCGCCGAAGAGGCCACCAAGAGCGCGCTGAAGTCCGCCATGCGTACCCTTCAGGGCCTCGCCAACGAGCAGCAGCTGGCCATCTCCAAGACGCAGGACAAGTACGGCGAGCACCAGCTTCTCCAGGACCTCCTGGAGATCGACCATATGAACTCGCAGTTCGGTCGGCGTGCGCAGTCCATCGCGGTGCTCTGTGACGGCTGGCTGGGCCGGCAGCGAGCCGTCGCCTCGGTGTACGACGTAGTGCGCAGCGCCAAGGGCCGCATCCGTCACTACACCCGGGTGGAAATCCGCTCGCAGAGCAATTTCGCCCTGGTCAGCCGGGCCGTGGAACCGGTCGCGCTGGCGCTGGCCGAGCTTTTGGACAACGCGACCAGTTACTCCGCGCCCGACTCGCCCATCGACATCACCATCCGCACCGTTCCCAAGGGCGTCTGCGTCATCATCGACGACGCCGGCGTCGGTATGAACGAGGAGGAGAAGAACCGGGCGGACAAGCTGCTCTCGGCCACCCACGCCACCGGTGTAACGGGACTGGGCAATCCGCCGCAGTTCGGTTTTGCGGTGATCGGTGTGCTCGCCGCGCGCTATGGCTTCACGGTGTCCGTCGATTCGACCTCTCCGTACGGTGGTGTTCGCGCGGTCGTGCTTCTCCCCGAGGACCTTCTGACCAATATGCCCGAGCCGGAAGAGCAGCCGACGACCCGCGCTCCCGCCACGGCCGAGGAGCGGGAGCCGAGCCCCACCGTGACCAGTTCCACCGTGAGCGGTTCCACCGCCGGGGGCCTGCCCAAGCGTCGCCGTAAGGGCGCGATTTCCATCGTCCCGAGAGCAGACTCCACCACTGCCGCGGCCCGGACGAGCGAGGAAACCGCTTCGATCATGGGCGCGTTCCAGCGCGGCACTCAGTCCGGCCGCTCAGCAGCAAACCCGAACAGGGAAGGGCATGATCCTCAGTGAACAACGACCTGTCATGGATGCTTGAGAGCGCCCTGGAAGTTCCAGGGGCTCGTCATGCGATCCTGGTTTCCGCCGACGGTCTGCTGATGGCCCGTTCTCAAGAGGTCAAAAAGGACGAGGCCGACACCGTCGCGGCGGCGATGAGCGGCATCCAGTCGCTGAGCCGCACCATGGCCGGCTTCTGCGGTGGCCCCCATATGACGTGGCGCCAGACCCTGGTCGAGTTCGACGGTGGCTGGGTCTTCCTCATCTCCGCGGGTGAGGGCGCGTATCTGGCGGTCTCCTCCGCGCCGGATGTCGACATGGCCGACATCACGTTCCGGATGCAGCAGCTTGTCGGGCAGCTCGGCAAGGCACTGACCACACCGCCTCGCGAAGACACCGGAATTCAGGCATGACGGCACCCGGCGAGCAGGAGCCCGAGTCGGCTCAGTTAGTGCGACCGTACGTCATCACCAATGGTCGAGGGCTTCCGGAGAACGACCAGTTCAACCTGATCACGCTGGTCACCGCCTCCGAACAGAGACCCCCCAGCCATCTTGACCCGGAGAAGCGCGGGCTCCTGGAGCTGTGCTCGGGTGGTTATCTCTCGGTCGCGGAGATAGCCGGACACATGGGACTTCCGATCGGCATCGTGAAGGTCCTGCTGTCCGATCTCTCCTCGGACGGATACCTCGTCACCCGCGCACCCGCGCCTCCCGCGCAGCTTGTCGACGTTTCGCTCCTTCAGGAGGTGCTGGATGGGCTCCAGGCCCGTTTCGGATGATGACGTCTATCTGAACGAAGCGGTGCAGATCGCGGCCAAGATCCTGGTCGTGGGGCATTTCGCGGTCGGAAAGACGACGTTCATCGGCACCATGTCCGAGATTCCTCCGCTGCGCACCGAGGAGCGGATGACTCAGGCCGGAGCCCATATCGACGACCTCATGGGCACCCGGGGCAAGACCACGACCACCGTGGCCATGGACTTCGGCCGGCTCACGCTCAGCGACAGACTTGTCCTGTATCTCTTCGGCACACCCGGACAGGAACGCTTCGTCCAGGTGTGGGAGGACATGACCCGAGGCGCTCTCGGGGCACTGATCCTCGTCGATCCCGAACGGCTCAAGGAATCCTTCCCGGTGATCGACCTGGTGGAGCACTACGGACTGCCCTACGCGATTTCCGTCAACCACTTCGACGGCACGCCGGCCCGCCCCGACAACGAATTGCGCGAGGCACTCGACCTGCTGCCCGAGACCCCGATCGTCACCTGTGACGCACGTGACGAGAAGTCATCGGCCAACGCGCTGATAACGCTTGTCCGTTACCTACAGGAACGTACCCGCTAGGAGCACCTGATGAACATGCAATCGGATTTTCCGGCGGCGCCACCACCCGGCTGCCCCGCCCATGGCAGTGGCAAGCGGGTGCCGCTGTACGGGACGGAGTTCGCCGCCGATCCGGGTGCCTACTACACCTATATGCGCTCGTACGGCCCGACCGCGCCGGTGGAGCTCTCCCCGGGCGTCGAGGCCACACTGGTCACGGACTACTCGGCGGCGCTCCAGCTGCTGCAGAACCCGGACACCTTCCGGAAGGACTCGCGCCGCTGGCGTGACTACAACGAGGGCAAGGTCACCCGGGACAATCCGGTCGTCCCCTTGCTGGAGTACCGGCCGAACTGCATGTTCACCGACGGCGCCGAGCATATGCGGCTGCGCCAGGCGGTGACCGACAGCCTGGCCCGGGTGGATACGCATCGGCTGAGCCGCCATGTCGAGCGCGTCGCGGACTATCTGATGGACCAGTTCATCTCCCGCGGCTCGGCCGACCTGCTCAATGATTATGCCAAACTGCTGCCGCTGTTTGTTTTCAATGAGCTTTTCGGATGCCCGGCGGAAATCGGCGACCGGGTCATCTTCGGTATCTCCGGCATTTTTGACGGAATCAATGCGGAGAAGGCGAACGAGGTGCTCGGCCAGAGCGTCGGCGAACTCGTCGCATTGAAGCGCAAGCAGCCCGGTGACGATGTCACCTCCTGGCTTATGCAGCACCATGCCCAGCTGAATGATGAGGAAATGGCTCATCAGCTGGTGCTACTGCTGGGCTCCGGCGCCGAGCCGCAGCGGAATCTCATCGCCAACGCGCTGCTGCTCCTGCTCTCGGATGAGCGGTACGCGGGGGCCGGGCTGCTGGTCGAGGACGCCCTCGACGATGTGCTGTGGAACAGCCCGCCGATGGCCAATTACGCTCCGCATTACCCGGTTACCGATGTGGACTTCGCCGGGACCCGGCTGCGGGCGGGCGATCTGGTGCTGGTCTCCATCGCGGCCGCGAACAGCGACCCCGCGCTGTCCGCCTCCCGGCAGCAGCTCAGCAAGCGCGCTCACCTGGCGTGGAGCGCCGGTCCGCACGCCTGCCCGGCCAAGGACACCTCCCAGCTGATCGGTGTGGTGGCCATCGAGAAACTGCTCAACAAGCTGCCGGACATCGAGCTCGCGGTGCCCGAGTCGAGCCTGACCTGGCGCCCTGGCCCATTCAACCGAGGGCTGACCGCGCTGCCTGCCCGATTCACGCCGATACGTACGGACAAACAGCCCGTTACGCAGCAACAGATCCCCACGGGCGACCATCGCACCCACGCCCAGAATAAGCAGGAGAAGGGCGGCTTGTGGAGTTCGTTCCTCTCGTGGTGGAGAGCGTGATCTAGGTCACATTGGGAACCCATTTCATACCGCATGAATGTTCAAATGAACGGGTAGGCAGTGTTGCGCAATTTATGTTGGCCAAAATCTAAGAGGAGCTGTCGTGAGGTCTCCCGCCGCCGGCGACATCACTGTCGGTCGACGATCAGCGGTTTCACTCATATCCCGACCGCACCCCCACCCCTGCGGCCAATCGAACACCTACCCTAATTTCGCGGAAGCACACGCGATGGGAGCCCGGATACCCGCCCCTCGGGGCGGGTATCTTCTCGTGGTACGGGAACACCGGGTTTCCCCGCCGCCCAAACCCAAACAGCCGTTCCTCTCGATTCAGCGGGAGGTTCGATGAACGGTCTCCGTTCGGGTGAGGCACTGCTGGGTGACCTCGCCACGGGCCAGCTGACCCGGCTGTGCCACGTGGCGGGGCTGAGCGAGGCCGATACGGCCGCGTACACGGGTGTGCTGATCGAGAGTCTGGGGGCCACGGCCGGACGGCCGCTGGCGCTGCCGCCCCCGTCGCACACCTTTCTCTCCGACGACCACAGCCCCGTGGAGTTCTCCCTGGCCTTCCTGCCGGGCCAGACCCCGGACCTGCGGGTGCTGGTGGATCCGGGCTGCTCCAGCGGGGACGACCTGGCGGAGAACGGCCGGGCCGGTCTGCGATCGATTCACGCCATGGCGGACCGCTGGGGGTTCTCGACCGACCAGCTCGACCGGATCGAGGACCTGTTCCTCCCACCGTCCCCCGAGGGCCCGCTGGCCCTGTGGTGCGCCCTGGAGCTCCGCCCCGGCGGGGTCCCCGGGGTCAAGGTCTACCTCAACCCCTCGGCGAACGGCGCCGACCGGGCCGCCGAGACGGTCCGCGAGGCACTGGCGAGGCTGGGCCATCGGCAGGCGTTCGACTCGCTGCCCCGGGCGGAGGGCTTCCCGTTCTTCGCCCTGGACCTCGGCGACTGGGACGCCCCGCGGGTGAAGGTCTACCTCAAGCACCCCGGGATGTCCCCCGCCGAGGCGGGGGCCCTGCCCCGGATGACCCCCGCACCGGGCCGGGAGCGGCTGGAGGAGTTCTTCCGCACCGTCGGTGACCTCCCCGCCGGGGACTTCGCCGACCACGAGGGCGCCGACCGGCTCACCGGACGCCCCGCCCTCACCTGCCACTCCTTCACGGAGACGGCGACCGGGCTGCCCAGCGGATACACGCTCCACGTGCCCGTCCGCGACTATGTCCGGCACGACGGTGAGGCGCGGGAGCGGGCCGTGGCCGTGCTGCGCAGCAACGACATGGACAGCGCGGCCCTCGACCGGGCGCTGGCCGCGGTGAGCCCGCGTCCCCTCGGCGACGGCGTGGGCCTGATCGCCTATCTGGCACTGGTCTACCAGCGCGGCCGGCCGCGGCGGGTGACCGTCTACGTCTCCTCCGAGGCGTACGAGACCCGGCCGCCCCGCGAGACGGTCCCCACCCGTGACCGGGTGCGGGCTCGGCTCTGAAATCCGCCGGTACATCGAACACCGCGCACGCCGAGCACGCCGGGACACCGAACTCCGGGACACCGCACGCCGAGCACGCCGAAACACCGAACGACGAACAGACAGGAGCAGGGGCAGCGTGGAGCCGTACAGGATCAAGGTTGTCGAACCGATACCCGTCACCACACGGCAGCAGCGCGAAGCGGCGCTGAAGCGTGTCAACTACAACCTCTTCGACCTGCGCGCCGAAGAGGTGACCATCGATCTGCTCACCGACTCGGGCACCGGGGCGCTGTCCGCCGCCCAGCTCGCCGCCGGGATGGCGGGCGACGAGTCCTACTCGGGCTCCCGCTCGTTCTACCGCTTCCACGAGACGGTCACCGAGCTCACCGGTTACGCCCATATCCTCCCCGCCCACCAGGGGCGCGCCGCCGAGCGCGTGCTGTTCACCACCCTGCTGGAGCGCGGCGACCTCGTGCTGTCGAACACCCACTTCGACACCACCCGGGCCAATGTCGAGCTGAACGAAGCCGAGGCGCGCGACCTGCCGTGCCCCGAGGCCAAGAACCTCGACAGCACCGACCCGTTCAAGGGCAACATCGACCTGGACGCGCTCGCCCGGACGCTGTCCGGGCCCGATGGCTCCCGGGTCGCCGTGGTCGTCATGACCATCACCAACAACGGCGGCGGCGGCCAGCCCGTGTCCATGGAGAACCTCAAGCGGACGGCCGCCCTGTGCCGTCAGCACGGGGTGCCGCTCTTCCTGGACGCGGCCCGCTTCGCCGAGAACGCCTGGCTGGTCACCCGCCATGAGCAGGGCTACCGCGACCGCACCCCCCGGCAGGTCGCGGAGGAAGCTTTCCGCCTGGCGGACGGCTGCATGATGAGCGCCAAGAAGGACGGCATCGTCCACATCGGCGGCTTCATCGGCACCAACGACCCGGAGCTCGCCCAGAAGTGCGAGCTGCTCCTCATCGCCACGGAGGGGTTCGCGACCTACGGCGGTCTGGCCGGACGCGACCTCGACATGATGGCGCAGGGGCTGACCGAGGTGACCGAGCCGAGCTATCTCGCCGAGCGCGCCGAGATCGCCTCCCACCTCGCCCACCGGGTCCGCGCCGCGGGCGTGGACATCGTCGAGCCGCCGGGCATGCACGCGCTCTACCTCAACGCCGGACGGCTGCTCCCGCACATCCCGCCGCACAACTACCCCGGCCACGCCCTGGCCTGCCAGCTCTACCTGGAGGGCGGCATCCGCTCGGCCGAGCTGGGGTCGCTCTACCTCGGTGAGGAGGACGAGCACGGCAACCCGATCAAGAGCGCGCCGTACGAGCTGGTCAGGCTCGCCCTGCCGCGCCGGGTCTACACCCGCAGCCACTACGACCACGTGGGCGAGACGCTCGCGAAGATCGCCAAGAACGCGGACCAGGTGTACGGCTTCCGGATCACCGAGCAGTCCCCGATCCTGCGCCACTTCCGCGCCACGCTGGAGCCGGTGCCCGTCAGGGGCTGACCTCCGCACGGCCGCACGCACGGCCGCACGCACGGCCACAGGCAGAATCACCCGCACGACCGCACGCGGGCCCGGCGCCGGACACCACCGGTGCCGGGCCCGCGTCGCCGTACGCACCCGCCACGCACCCACACCGCTCAGCCGTTGCCGAACGAGCCGCTGCTGCCCTCGCGCCAGGTGGGCCGGTCCTCGGTGCCGCGCTTGCCGGAGTCCCGGGTCCCGGAGCCGCCCAGCTCGGACGGGAACCGGCGGCCGCCGTCCCGGTGCAGCTCATCGGGCTCGCGGTTCTGGGTGACATAGCCGACGCTGTCCTCGTCGTCCTGGTACCCCGGGCCATGGCCCGCCGCCCGCGCCTCGTGATCGGCCTCCTGGGTCTTCTGCCAGGAACCGGCGCGGCGTTGCGGCTGCTGGGGCGGGACCGGCTCACGGGCCCGTAGCCGTATCCCCCACCACACGGCCCCGAAGCACAGGATCACGACCACCAGCCCGACGATGAACGGCCCCGTCCCGACCAGCAGGTCCCGGGTCACGGCGAGATCCTCGGTGTACGTATCCATGGCGGCCGGGTACCCGGACCCGCCCGGATATCACTCCGGCCCCATCGGCGTCATACCCGGCCCCGCGTCACCGCCCGGCGTCACCGGGGAGCCTCGCGTCACCGGGGAGCCTCGCGTCATCGGGGAGCCCCCCGCGTCACCGCGCCGGGGAGCCCTCCGCCGCCCGGATCGCGTCGCGGTAGGCGCGGGCCGCCGCGCGCAGCGCCGCCTCCGGGTCCACGCCGTCCGCCTCGGCGCGCACCGCGAGCGCCAGCAGCTCATAGCCGATGCCCGCCCCGTCCGGCAGGGCCACGTCGAGCCCGGCTGTCCGGGCGCGGGAAGCCAGCTTGGCGGTCAGCGCGAGCGAGGGCTGACCGAGCGGCACCCCTTCGGTGACCGAATCGCGCCGCTTCTCGGCCGCCTTGGTCCGCAGCCAGTGGCGCTGGACGTCCTCCGGGGTCTCGGCGGCCTCGTCGCCGAAGACATGGGGATGGCGGTGGATCAGCTTGTCCACGATGCCGCCCGCCACATCGTCGATCGAGAACGGGTGCTCGGGGTCGTCCTGGGCGATCCGGGCGTGGAAGACGACCTGGAGCAGCACATCGCCGAGCTCCTCGAGCAGCGCCTCGCGGTCGCCCTCCTCGATGGCCTCGACGAGTTCGTACGCCTCCTCGATGCCGTACTTCACCAGCTCCTCGTTGGTCCGGGTGCCGCTCCACGGGCACTCGGCGCGGACCCGGTCCATGACCTGCACCAGATCGAGCAGCCGCGCGCCCGGCAGATCGTAGGAACCGGGCAGCAGCTCCAGGTCCGGCATCGCCTCCCGGCCGGATCCGGCCAGCCGCGCCAGCCCGTCGGTCAGCTCGGACTCGCCCTCGGCGGAAGTGATCACGACGGCCGTGCGGCCGCCCTCCGCCACGCAGTAGTCGACCAGCTCGCGCGCGCCCGGCGCGCCCGGCTCCACCTCGACGCCGGCGTCCCGCAGATACGGCAGCTGCGGATGGTCCGGGTCGCCGGAGAGCACCCGGTCGGCGCCGCGCAGCGCCTGCCAGGCGGGCCAGGACAGCAGTCCGGGCGCCACCCGGTGGCTGGTGGTGAGGAGGACGACGCGCCCGGTGGGGGCGGCGGCGTCGGCGGGGACGGGCGAATCGGGTGCGGTCACCCTTGCAACGTAACTTACGCCTGCTCGGGGGTACCGCCGGAGGTGCGCAGCCAGGCCTCCTTGGCCAGGACGGCGGTGCCCTGGGTGTTGTCCCACTTTCCGTAGCGGGGGTTCACCCGGATGTCGAGCGCCTTGGAGGTCTGCGTGAACACCTCGTTGACCTTGGAGGTGCCCAGCTTGCGCAGCAGGGCGTTGCGCGTGAGGTCCATCCGGACCGCCTCGTCGATCCCGCCGGGCGCGATGCCCTGCTGGAGATAGAGGGCGCGCAGGGCGGTGGCCCCGCCGCTCTGCTTCTCGGCGGCGGAGCGGGCAAGCTGGACCTCGCGGCGGGTGGGGCTGATCCCGTTGTCCTTACCGGCCCGCTCAATCACCCGGAACTGGATCATCCGGATCAGTGTGTCCTGGCTCAGCCGGCCGCTGCCCGCGACCGTCTGAGCCGCCCTCGGGTCGCTGCCCTGTGCCTGCCGGACGGCCTTGACCTGCGCCTGGAGCTGGGACACGGTGATCCGGCCACCGTCCAGGACCGCCGCGGCGCCGGGCCGCTGGGCGTCGCCGCACGCGGTGATCAGCGGCGCGGAGAGCAGCAGCGCGGACGCGGCGGAGACGGTGAGCGCAGTACGGCGGCGGATCATTGAGCCTCCCGGCAGAGATCGTGCGGCGCGACAAACGATCTGGCGTTGATCGATGGTAAGGAGTCGGCGCGGCCTAGGCCACTGCTTGGACAACGATTCACCGCGGTCTTGGTCAGCCTCCTGGCCGCCCCCGGCCCTGGCAAGCTAGCGCGTAGGCAGCTTCGTGCCGGGGCAGCCGCCCAACACCCGCCGCATCGCGGTCTTCTCGGCCCCGGTCACCCACAGCCCGTACGTCTTCTTCACCGCCACCTGGTGCGCCACATAGTCACAGCGGTACGCCTTGTTGGGCGGCAGCCAGGTCGCCGCGTCGCCGTCGCCCTTACGGCGGTTGGCGGAGGCGTCCACGGCGATCAGATTGAGCGGATCGTTGGCGAACTCCAGGCGCTTGTCCCGGGCCCACTTCTGGGCGCCCTTCTGCCAGGCGTCCGACAGCGCGACCACATGGTCGATGTCCACCTCGCTGTGGCCCCGGACGAACCGGACATCGCGGCCGGTGTACGGATCGTCGGTGAGCGTGCCCGAGGCGACCAGGCAGTGGCCGTCGCGGAACTTCACGCCCTTCAGGTCGCGCTTGAGGATGTCGTCGCGGGTCCCGCAGCCGTTGTCGTCGGTGTCCACCCACGCGCTGCCGAACTCGCCGCGCTCATAACCCGTCTTCGGCGCACGGCCCTTGACTGTGAGCGAGGACACAGCCGCCAGGGCCGAGCCGGACGCCGCGGGCCGGCTCGGACCGCCCCCGCCCTCGTCAGCGCCCTTGCCGTCCTGGTCACCGGCCTTGCAGCCGCCGACCGCCAGCAGCGCGGCCAGCACCGCCACCGAACTTCGCATCGGTATGCGAAACCGTCCCTGCAACCTTCCCGCCCCCTTCGCGTATCTTTTCGCACAGACCGCCCACACGATAAGGACCCTGGATGGACACGGCCGCAACCGCTCCGCCCGGCACCGGCGCCGAGGGGGCGACCGCCGTCATCAGGGGGCGTACCCGGCTCCTGGCGAGGGCAGGCGTACTGCGGCATCCGAAGGCCGATCCCTACTGGCTGGCCCTCGCCCTCTTCGCCGCCTTCACGGCGCTGTCGGTCTGCCGCTACCGCCGCATGGCCACCATGTCCTGGGACCTGGGCATCTTCGAGCAGGCGATACGGGCGTACGCGCACTTCCAGGCCCCCATAGCCGATCTCAAGGGCCCCGGCGCCAATATCCTCGGCGACCACTTCAGCCCCATAACGGCACTGCTCGGCCCCGTCTACCGGCTCTTCCCCGGCCCGGTCACCCTGCTGGTCGCGCAGGCGGCGCTGTTCGCCGTCTCCGCCGTCCCCGTCGCCCGCGTCGCCGCCCGGCTGCTGGGGCGCGGCCGGGGGCTCGCGATCGGCATCGCCTACGGGGTGTCCTGGGGCCTCCAGCGCGCCGTGGACTTCGACTTCCACGAGATCTGCTTCGCCGTTCCGCTCATCGCCTTCTCCCTGGAGGCGGTGATCCGCAGGCGCTGGTACGCGTCGCTGCTGTGGGCCGCCCCGCTGGTCTTCGTCAAGGAGGACATGGGCGCCACGGTGGCCGCGATCGGCGCGGTCGTCTGGATCCGCGCCCGGCGCGACCCGGAGCGCGGCCCCCGCGCCGTCCCGCTCGCCGTCGCGCTGATGGGCTTCGGCATCGCGGTCTCGGCACTCGCGCTCGGCGTCGTCATCCCCGGCTTCAACGGCGCCGGCTCGTACGACTATTGGGACAAGGTCGGCAGCGGCGGTGAGCAGACCGGCACGATCCCGTTCGGCACCGCGCTGCGCACCCTGCTGTGGATCCTGCTGCCGACCACCGGGCTGCTGGCGCTGCGCTCCCCGCTGCTGCTGGCCGCCGTGCCCACCCTCGGCTGGCGCTTCCTCTCCCACGACGACCACTACTGGGGCACGGACTGGCACTACAGCGCGGTGCTGATGCCGGTCGTCCTGCTGGCCCTGGTGGACGCCCTGGACCGGGTCCGCGACACCCACCGGCCCTGGCTCGCCTCGTACGCCCGTCAGCTGCCCGCCGCGGTGTGCGGCGCGGCCCTGGCGCTGTCGTCCTCCATGCCGCTGTACGGCCTCACCCAGGGCGCCACCTACGACAAGTCCCCGCAGACGCGGGCGGTGGAGCGGCTGCTGGACCGGATCCCGGACGGGGCGACGGTGGAGGCCAACGTCGGGCCGATAAGCCGGCTCACCAGCCGCTGCCGGGTGCTGTGGGTCGGCGCCACGCAGGACATACGGCCGGACTACATAGCCCTTCAGGAGCCGCCGGAGCGCACCGAGCGCGAGGTGATCGAGTACGCCGGGCAGCTCCATCCGGGCAGCTCGTACACGCCCGTGGGCTCCACCTCCGGCTACTTCGTCCTCAAGCGG